>NZ_LYSO01000016.1:0-87626 GCF_001728935.1 Pseudomonas sp. AP42 | reverse complement strand
AAAACCCCTGTCTGCTAACGCAGACAGGGGTTTTGTTTATGTAGAAGCTCATGAATTTCACCGGCACGTTGCCAACGCAACGGTCTGGTACACAGAATTTCTTGACGACCATAGAGCATTGGAACCACCTGATCCCATCCCGAACTCAGCAGTGAAACGATGCATCGCCGATGGTAGTGTGGGGTTTCCCCATGTGAGAGTAGGTCATCGTCAAGATTGAATTCCGAAACCCCTGTCTGCTAACGCAGACAGGGGTTTTGTCGTTTAGGGCAGCCCATCACAGCCAATCTGCCTTACCCCTACCGCCTGTCGGTTTCCTACGCTAAAAGAAGATGCTTCTCACAAATTCCTAAGATTTGTCGAAGTTTGGCCGAAAGCCTGACGAGCCATGCGTGCACCGAAATAGAGCGACCGCAGAGTCCGCCTATCCCGTTACATGGAATGTTCCACTCGGCACGCTCACCCCCCTTTGGCAAAAGAAGTCGATGAAATGAATCTCAAGTTCAGTCATAAAATTCTGTTGGCCGCGTCAGGCGTCGTGGTTTTAGCCTTCGCGTTATTCACGCTCTACAACGACTACCTGCAGCGCAGCACCATCAGGCAAAACCTCACTTCGTCCATCCAGCAATCCGGCGAGCTCACTGCCAGCAGTGTGCAGAACTGGCTCAGTGGTCGCATCTTGGTTCTCGAGAATCTGGCGCAGAACGTTGCCCACCAGGGCAGCGCCGCCGATCTTCCTGGTTTGGTCGATCAACCAGCGTTTACCAGCAACTTCCAGTTCACCTATGTGGGACAAGCCAACGGGGTATTCACCCAGCGCCCTGACGCGAAGATGCCTGACGACTACGACCCTCGTCAGCGCCCTTGGTACAAGCAAGCAGTAGTGGCGGACAAAACCATGCTTACTCCGCCTTATATGGCGGCTGTGGGCGGTCAGATCGTGACAATTGCCATGCCGGTGAAAAAGAACGGCGAGTTGTTGGGTGTTGTCGGTGGTGACCTGAGCCTGCAGACACTGGTGAAGATCATCAACTCGGTAGACTTCGGTGGTATCGGCCATGCGTTCCTGGTCAGCGGTGATGGTCAGGTCATCGTCAGTCCGGACCAGGACCAGGTTATGAAGAACCTCAAGGACATCTACCCTGGCACCAACGTACGCATTGAGAAGCTCAACCAGGACGTCGTACTCAAAGGACAGGATCGCATCCTCTCTTTCACGCCTATCAGCGGCTTGCCTGGCGCTGACTGGTACATTGGCCTGTCGATCGACAAAGAAAAAGCCTACGCCCCGCTGGGCAAATTCCGTACTTCGGCCTTGATTGCAATGTTGATTGCCGTTGTTGCCATTGCGGTGCTCCTGAGCCTGTTGATTCAAGTGCTGTTGCGCCCGCTGACCACCATGGGCGTGGCCATGCAGGACATTGCCCAAGGCGAAGGTGATTTGACCCGACGTCTGGACGTGACCAGCAAAGACGAGTTCGGCGAGGTCGGCAGCGCATTCAACCAGTTCGTCGAGCGAATTCACGCGTCGATTTCCGAAGTGTCTTCGGCAACGCGCCAGGTGCACGATTTGTCCCAGCGTGTGATGGCTTCATCCAATGCGTCGATTATCGGTTCTGACGAACAGAGCGCGCGTACCAACAGCGTGGCCGCAGCCATCAACGAACTGGGCGCTGCCACCCAGGAAATCGCGCGTAACGCCGCGGATGCGTCCCAGCACGCCAGTGGTGCCAGCGAACAAGCTGACGATGGTCGTAAAGTGGTGGAGCAAACCATCCAGGCGATGTCTGAGTTGTCGCAGAAGATCAGCCTGTCCTGCACTCAGATCGAGACCCTTAATGCCAGCACCGACAACATCGGGCACATCCTGGATGTGATCAAAGGTATTTCCCAACAAACCAACTTGCTCGCCCTCAACGCTGCGATCGAAGCGGCCCGTGCTGGCGAGGCCGGGCGTGGTTTTGCCGTGGTGGCGGATGAAGTGCGTAATTTGGCGCACCGTACCCAGGAGTCGGCAGAAGAAATCCATAAGATGATCACTTCGCTGCAAGTGGGCTCGCGGGAAGCTGTGACCACCATGAACGCCAGCCAGGCTTCCAGCGAAGAAAGTGTCGAAGTCGCCAACCAGGCAGGTGAGCGCCTGGTCAGCGTGACGCAACGTATCGTTGAGATTGATGGCATGAACCAATCCGTCGCGGCCGCGACTGAAGAGCAGACCGCAGTGGTTGAAACCCTCAACGTCGATATCAACCAGATCAACCTCTTGAACCAGCAGGGTGTGGCCAACCTCAACGAGACGCTCAAGGACTGCGATGCGCTGTCCCAGCAGGCCAGCCGACTGAAGCAATTGGTCGATAGCTTCAAGATCTGATCCTGACTGCATCGGAGCGAGGCCTCTCGCTCCGACTGTTTTGCCCTGCGTCCACGGTGCTATTCAGAGGAAGTTGATAGCGCTCAGGTAGTCGCAGCCTTTGCGTAACAGCGCCTGGCTCTTGGGTGGATAGCACATCCCCATTTTTTCCAAGCCCCACCGGGCATTGTCGTAACGGATCATCGATGTATCACCGATGTCTTCGCCCAGTCCGTCCAGGTAAAAGCCCAGCACCCCGAACAGTGCGTTATCGCGACTTACGTTGCGCAACGCCCGTTGCCAGTGTTCAACGCTGACTCGGTCAAAAACGTGCCCAGCCTCGCTGAAGGCATCGAGGTACTGATCCCAATTCAAGGGCTGCGGATTGTGCAAGTTGAACACGTTTCGCTCGGTGTCAAAATGAGCGCTATGGAAGGCGATGAAACGCGCCAGGAAGTCCACCGGCATCAGATCGAAATTGGCGTCCAGTCGCGGGACGAGCCCCAATTGCAGAGACCCCTTGAGCATCAACAGCAAGCGGTTTTTCTGTGGCTGACAAACACCGTTCTGGCTGTTGAAGCTGATATTCCCCGGGCGATGAATATTAACCCAGGCCCCTTGCTCGACTGCTCGTCCTAATAGCCGCTCGGCGACCCACTTGGAGAGGTTGTAGCCGTTTTTCACGTAGAGCGGCAGTGTGCGCTGGGCTGGCGCTTCAAGTACGTAGCCATCGACGTCCACGCTGCTGCAGGCTGACAGCGTCGAGATGAAATTGAGGACCTTCTTGCAGTGGGTCTCGCAAAGACGCAGGCACTCCAGCAGAGGTTCGACGTTGTCCTTGGCGAGTGAGGCGTAATCCATCACATGATTGACCTGCGCGGCGTTATGCACCACCACGCCGTAATGACGGGCGAGGTGCTCGTACACATCGTCCGCCAAGCCCAGGCGGGGTTTACGAATATCAGCGGCGTATACCTGCACTCGGCTCAGGTCCAGATGTTCCAAGCGGTATTCACGCAATGCCTGGGCGAACCTTGCCGCCGCCGAATGGCCGGGCAACTCACGCACTAGGCACGCCACGTCCTGCGCTCCGCCAGTCAGCAGTGCCTGGACGATATGCACCCCGACAAAGCTGTTCGCGCCAGTGACGATGGCTTTGCGCGAATCTCCCGCAAGGGCCTCGGGCAGCACTTCGACCGCCAGTGCTCGCGTCGCGTCTTGCTCCATCTGGTTGGACTGGGTATCCGGCAGCGTGCCGCCATCCATGAGTGCGGCCAATGTGCGAATGGTCGGTGTCTCAAAAAAGGGGCTCAGGCAGAAGCTTCGGCCAAACTGCTCGCGCAGGCGTAGCAATAGGGTCGACAACAGGATGGAGTGGCCACCGAGGTTGAAAAAACTTTCATCGATCGAGAGGTCGCCAGCGGGTAATCCCAACAGTTCACCCCACAGGTCAGCCAGTTGTGCCTGCAAAGGGTCTTGTACGCGGCAGCGGCTCACCTCGACGGGTGTGGGTATTGGCATGGCCAGTAAGGCTTTGCGATCGATCTTGCCGTTATCCGAACGGGGCATGCCTGCCAGCTCGCTCCAGGCGCTTGGCTGCATGTGCACGGGCAACCATTGCCGAGCGTGTTCCTTCAGGCTTGCCAGCGTAGCGCCAGGTTCTGGCCGGGCGGCAAACCCGATGACTCTGTGTGCCGCATCGATCACTACTGCCACTTGGCGAAACAAGCGACTGTCGCGCAAGCACTGCTCAATATCCTGGGGCTGAACTCGAAAACCGCGAATCTTGACTTGTTCATCTCGGCGGCCACCCAGTTCGATGCCCTCCTGCGTCCATTTCGCCAAGTCGCCGCTACGATAAGCCTGTAGCACATGCCCATTTGGCAGTGTCAGCGCCACAAACGGATTGTCGACCGGAGACAGTGCATTGGAATAACCCAGGCTTACGCCTGGGCCGACAATGTACAAGTCGCCCATCACCTGTTCATCCACGGGCTGCAGGTTCTCGTCGAGAATCAGCACCTGGCTGTTGGCAATGGGGAGGCCGATATTGCGATGGCTGTCACCTTTTTGGAACACGCGATGGGTCGCCAACACAGTGGCCTCGGTCGGCCCATAGAGGTTATGCAGTTGGCATTGACCGGCCAGTTGTTCGATCACGCAGGGCTCGCAGAAATCACCTCCGGTCAGCAGATGAGACATGCCTAACGGCTGATCCAGCGGCAGGATACTGAGCAGCGCCGGTGGCACGAACCCATGCGTGACGCGTTGCTGGCGAATCAGCTCTACCAGTTGCTGAGGGTCGTGACGTTGGTCTGCACTGGGGACAATCAACTCGGCGCCGGCGATCAAGGCCGGGAAAATATCGATCAGTGACGAATCAAAGCCCAGCGACGAAAACTGCAGGACGCGGCTGTGTTGATCCAACGCCACGCGCCTGACGAGCCAGGCCGTGAAATGCGCCAGGTTGTATTGGCTCAGCAGTACCCCCTTAGGCTGGCCCGTCGTACCCGAGGTGAACAGTGCCACGCAGGGCTCGTCGGCACCGGGACGATGGCGCATCAGCGGTTGCGTCATGTCGGCGCTATGCGCTGCGACCTGGCTCACATCCAGTGAAACGAAACGCTCTCGCAGCGGGTGCTGGCCGTTCTCCAGCAGCACGCACGCCTTGAGGCTGGTCAGCATGCAGTGCTGGCGTTGCTTCGGATGGTCCGGGACCAGCGGCAAATACACGGCGCCGCAGCCCAGTACCGCAAGAATGCTGGCGTACAGCTCGGCGGATTTCTCCAAGCATACGCCGACTACTCGGGGTGACTCGGCACTCTCCAGCAGGGGAAGCAGGCGTTGTTGGATTGCCATGGCTTGTTGCTCGAGCTGCCGATAAGTCAGCACGTGACCGGCGATGTTCAGCGCGGTTCGATGCGCGAAGGTATGAAGGCTGGCCTGCAGCCGTTCGATCATGGGCGTCCGGGCCGCGTGCAGTAAGGCAGGGTCTGCCGTGTGGTTGAACCGGTGCTTGAAAGCCAAGGCATCCAGCTCTTGCAGACCCTGTTCAGGCCAGGTATTAGCAGTGGCCGTTGCCGAGAAATAAGCGGGGTCTCTTGAGAAACCGCAGACCAACAAAGCTGCGCACTCCACCAATGCATCCGTTGCCTGCTGGCGCAACCGCTGCCCATTACCGCTGGGCTCCTGGGCAACGTCTTGCACATCTAGCAGGCGCCGCTCGCGGTCATAGCAGCGCAACTGCAGTAAGGGCAGCCCGTGTTCGCAGAGCGGGCCGATACCCACGCGCAAGCTTAGCCAAGGCGCACTGGTGGGCGAGGGCGACAGCGGCTGACTCCCGTCTTCAATCACCAGGTCGACAGACTCCGTTACTGCCACATGCCCATATTGCTCCAGCTCCTGCTTGAGCGCCTCCAGAGCTTTACTGGTGCCCCGCCACTCGATCTGCAAGCGCCTCATGCCAACCTCCTCGATACGGGCAGGTAGTCGCTCAGGGCTCGTGCCACGCTAGGGGTTTGCAGTACACCGCTGTGGTGCAGAAAGCCCATGATATTGGCCACCAGCGGATGTTGATGGGTGATGGGAAAGTCCAGCGCCTGGATTTCATCGCGCAGTGCCAGGCGAGCGTCGGCACTGATAACCAAGTGTTCGATCAGTTGCAGATCGAAGTCTTTCTGTAGGTCGTTGGTCAGGTAGTGCGTCAGGAACACGGGCAGGGCTTGAGCAATGTGGTCGCGAGCTTGCGAGCTTGCCGATTGCCAGTAGAGACGCACCAACTGTGTCCAGAACCGCGCATGCCGCCCTTCATCAAACAGATGATCGGCCATCAGGCCGCGGACAGAGGATTTGACGCTGCCGTCTTTGGAAAACGCTGCGACGTCATGGGTGACGGTGTTCTCGGCGATGGCGACGCCGATCAGCTCAACGGCATCGTGCAAATATACCGGTACCTGCGCCTGGGCTGCCGGCAGCGCGCGGCCCAATTCAATTTGCCCGGGTAGATCAAGCGGTTGGATTCCGGTCATCTCCACGGCTTGCTGCAGGAAATCCAGCGCGACCAGCGCGTGGTAATCCTCGTCGACAACGACCGTCATCGCGTCGTAGCGGCAGGCGAGGGGAAAGGGCAGGGAGAAGCGATTTTTAGCGATGCTGCGCGCGGTTTTGTCGACGATCTCGGTTTCGAAAATCACCACGTCATTGATGAATTTATAGAAGCTTTGCACCAGTACGAAGTCGCGCCATTGTGGGCAGTGCTTGAGAAAGGTTGCACTCAGCACCAGAGGCTGGCGGCACAGGGGGAAGATGAGTTTGTCGTCGTCCTCCAACATCCGCCGGGGGCGTGTGCGGATGGTTGCGCGACGCTCCCAGTCATCGGCAAAGGATTGGTAGTGGGCGGCGTTCACGGGCGTACCTCTTGCATCGAGGCCAGTACGTCGTCCCAGAGGGTAATACGACTCTCCACGGCGCCCAGGGCGGCGTTATCGGCCTGTCTATGACGGCTGGGGTCTGCTTCGATCAGGCGCTGTAGCAACTGATGCGCCGCAGGCCCGTGATCATCGCTGTCCATTTCGATATGGCGGCTGAGGTAGTGACATAACGTAGGGGCCTGCCGACCTATGAAAGCATGGCTATGCAAAAGCCTCTGGAACATAGACGGAATTACACTCTCGCGGCCATGCAGGAACGCCGCCGCCACACAGTGGGTCGGAGCGCTCAAGGCGATTTGCAAGGTGCTGTCGACGAAGCGGGCCACGCCTGGGGGCGCACCGATCATTTGCAAGGCTGCGCTTACCTCCACTCCCTGGCTTTGCAGCTCGATAAAGCGGGTGATTGTGACAGTGCTGGCGCCCACTTCCGTCATGGCGTCCAGGTACAACTCGAAGTGGCTGCAATAGCCTCGCGTCGGGTGTTTGTCCGACTCTTCAGCCAGCACGATTTCATTGATCAGGCGGGCAGCGCGCGGGTCAGCGCAGGGGAGCCAGGGCAGTTGCGTGCAGGTCAGGTCCTGTTGCAGGCGTTTGGTCAGGCTCATGAAGTCCCACACGGCAAATACATGGTATTGCATAAAGTGTTGTAACTTGCCAAGGGTGGTTATTTCTATAAATAACGGGTGGCCGAAAAGTTTTTGTTTTTTTAGCTCAAGTAAATATTGATGCATGGTTGACGCCTATAGTTGTTGCGAGTGCTGTAAAAGCAGTGTTGGAATATTATAGTTGTGGATGTAAGAGTAACTTGGCCACGATCACGTGCACGCCGCTGCCTTTTAAGTAGGCGGTCGCAGCGGTTTGGGAAAGCGGAGCTTGCTAGGCGAAGATAGTAAGCTGATTGAATGTTTGAACCGGTATACAAATGTATTAAAGGACTTTGCGGGTATTTATATGTGCGGTAAGTTGCCCGGATGTAGGTGAGATTTTTCCGTGCACTAAGTCGGCGTTAATTGTCCTTTAGTTGATTTTTTTAATATTTCTGACGGAGCAACAATCCTGATAGGAAAGTTGCTCGGTCACATAAGTATTAAGGGCTCAGGCGAAAAAACCGACTACACGGCTTTTTTGTCGGCGCTCTCAAGGCCCCTGAGGTAGGTCGCGATTACCTCCATGCCTCGCATCAAGTGGTTACGCAGCGTCAGGATGCTCTCCTCGACCCTCTTCTGTGCCACCAGGCTCAGCAGTTCGCGGTGATCCTCCTGGGAAGTCTCGCCCAGCCCCATCGCTTCAAGGTTGAAGCGCAGGAAGCGCTCCTCCTCGTTCAACCCGTGCTCGACCAGAGTGAGTAGCCGCTGGTTGGGCGCCTTGCCATACAACACCATGTGGAACAGGCGATTGAGCCGACCAATCTCGGTGTAGTCTTTTTCGCTTTCCAGTGCATTGATACAGGCCTCGGCTTGAGCAAGGTCCGCGTCGGTGAGCAACGGAATCGACAGGCGCAGGGCTTCGGACTCCAGCAGCATGCGCAAGGCATAGGTCTCAGCCGAATTGTCCTCGATCAAGGGGGCAACGACGGCACCCTTGTGAGTCACCACATGCAGCAAGGATTGCGCCTCCAGCTGGCGCAAGGCTTCGCGCACGGGCATGCGGCTCACGCCGAACAGGCTGGCCAGTTCTTGCTGGCGCATGGCGGTGCCACAGGGCAATCGCCCATCGAGGATGGCATTACGCAAGGTTTCTTCAATAACCGAGCGCGCAAGATGGGCGGGAATAGGCCCGCTGATTTTGATGCTGCTTAATGGGTTCGGCTTCTGCGTCACGGTTGCGCTATCCTCCTTTTCTTGAATAATAGTTTGGCTAATTGGATCCAAAGAACACTAAAGATGGGCCAGGCGCTTGTCAAACAGCCAGAGTTTCCGTTTGTAAGGGCTTACACAGCATACTTTGTGTCTCTCACAAGGGGCGGTTATAAAAACGCGGCTCCCGCGAATGATTGCACTGTGCCATTGTTTTTTGTAGGGCCAGGCTTCACCATTCCTTGAAATTCCGTCTCTTTCATGGACTGAACACTTTGGCGGTAAGTTTTATTCCCTATCGACTGCTTTGCTGGCTTTTATCAGCAATTTTACTGGCTGGCCTGATGCTTGGCGGGCTGCGTGCCGATTGGGATTTCTCGCAGATCAGCCGCAAGGCCACCGCCGTCTACGGGCCGTTGGGCCAAGGCCAGCAGCGTATCGACGCCTGGCAGCGGCTATTGGCGAGCGAAAAACAGGTCAGTGAGCAGGACCAGCTCAAGGTCGTCAATTTGTTCTTCAACAAGCAAATGACCTACGTGGAAGACATCGATCTCTGGCACGTTGTCGATTATTGGGAGACACCCGTCGAAGCACTCTGGAAAGGTGCCGGTGACTGCGAAGACTACGCCATCGCAAAGTATTTCAGTTTGCGTCATCTGGGGGTGTCCAGCGACAAACTGCGCATTACGTACGTCAAGGCCCTGCGGCAGAATCGAGCGCACATGGTCCTGACCTATTACTCGACCCCCGACGCGGTACCACTGGTGCTCGACAGCCTGATGGATGAGATCCTGCCGGCCACCCGTCGCACCGATCTGGTCCCGGTGTACTCATTCAACGCCGAGGGGCTGTACTTGCCCGGTGCCAAGGGCAACAAGAAAGTCGGTGATACCAAACGCCTGTCGCGCTGGCAGGATGTGTTGAGAAAAATGCGTGCGGAAGGCTTTCCAGCCGAGCCTGCCAACTAGGAGTAACTGATCGGATGTCTCTGTTCAAACAGCTATTGATCGCAATCTGTCTGTTCCTGGTGGTCGCCTTCAGCGGCAGCTTCATGGTCAGCCTGGAAGGCTCGCGCACCCAGTATGTCAACCAACTGCGCTCCCACGCCCAGGATGCCGCGACGGCGTTGGCGTTGTCGCTGACCCCGAATATCGACGACCCTGCCATGGTGGAGCTGCTGGTCAGCTCGATCTTCGACAGCGGTTACTACGCCAGCATCCGCGTCGTGGACCTGGCCACCGACAAAACCATCGTCGAGCGCAGCGGTATTCCCGACAACAACGGCGTGCCCAACTGGTTCGTCAAGTTGATCGGCCTGGAGCCGGCCGGCGGTGATGCGCTGGTCAGCCGTGGCTGGGAACAGGCCGCACGGGTAGAAGTGGTCAGCCATCCGATGTTCGCCCTGGCCAAGCTCTGGCAAAGCGCCCTGGGCAGCCTGGGCTGGTTGCTGGTGTGCGGCGCGGTCAGCGTGGTGCTCGGTGGGCTGCTGCTGCGCCGGCAATTGAAGCCGTTGGACTATATGGTCAAGCAATCCCACGCCATTGCCCGCCGCGAGTTCCTCAGCCTGCCTGACTTGCCCCGCACGCCAGAACTGCGTCGCGTGGTACAGGCCATGAACCAGATGGTGGAAAAGCTCAAGGCGCTCTTCCAGGAGCAGGCTGAGCGTAGCGAAAAACTGCGCACCGAATCCTACCAGGACAACCTCACCGGCCTCGCCAACCGTCGTTATTTCGAGATGCAGCTCAACGCCCGCGTCAGTAACCCGGAAGAGACCAACTCTGGCTACCTGCTGTTGCTGCGCGTCAAGGACCTGGCTGGCCTCAACCAGCGCCTGGGCGGCCAGCGTACCGACCAGCTGCTGCAAGCGGTTGGCGAACAACTGCTGCGCCAGTGCGCGCCGTACCCGGAAACCCATAACCTGGTCACCCGTATTCGTGGCGGTGAGTTCGCCGTGCTGGCGCCAGGGTTGATGCGTGAAGAAGCGGTGCAACTGGCGCAAAACCTCGAAAGCACTTTGCTCAGCCTGCAAGCGACCGGTGCCAGCGACGTTACGCCGGTCGCCTACATTGGCCTGGCACCGTTCAGCCATGGCGACGCGCCCCAAGCCCTGTTGACCCTGGCCGACCAGGCCCTGGCCCAGGCCCAAGCGCAGGGCGACACCAGTTGGGTGTGCCTGGACCGCAGCGCCGCCGCCAGCGTGGGAGACGATCACCATGCCTGGCACACCTTGTTGGACCAGGCCCTGACCCAGCAGCGCTTCCAGCTGTATTTCCAGCCGGTGGTGGCCAGCCAGGACCCGCAGTTGGTCTTGCACTACAAAGTGCTGTCGCGCTTGCAGGACGAGGATGGTCACACCATACCGGCCGGGCGCTTCCTGCCGTGGCTTGAGCGCTTCGGTTGGTCGGCCCGCCTGGACCGCCTGATGCTGGAGCAGGTGCTCAAGCAGATGAGCAGCCACACCGAGAACCTTGCGCTGAACCTCTCGGCCGCGACCCTGCAGGACACCCAGGCTCTGAACCGCATCTATGACCTGCTACGCCAGCACAGCAACCTGGGCCCACGCCTCACCCTGGAGATCGGTGAAGAGCAACTGCCTGAGCAGCACGTGCTGGAACAGATGACCCAGCGCCTGCGCGAGCTGGGTTTCTCCCTCAGCCTGCAACGTTTCGGTGGGCGGTTCAGCATGATCGGTAACCTGGCGCGCCTGGGCCTGGCGTACCTGAAGATCGACGGCAGCTACATTCGCGCCATCGACCAGGAAAGTGACAAGCGCCTGTTTATCGAGGCCATCCAGCGAGCGGCCCATAGCATCGACCTGCCGCTGATTGCCGAGCGTGTAGAGACCGAGGGCGAACTGAAGGTGATTCGGGAGATGGGAATTTTCGGTGTGCAGGGCCAACTGTTTGGCGAACCCGCACCCTGGAAATAATTACCTGTAGGAGCGAGCTTGCTCGCGAAGATCGTCAACGAAAACGCGCAAAGCCTGACCCCCCGTGGCGATTTCAGTTTTTTCGCGAGCAAGCTCGCTCCTACAGCGGTAGGAGCGGTTGGATTAAATCAATCCCTTCTCGTCATCATCGATCAACTGGCTCAACCCACCCAACGCTTCCCGCGCCTGGTTACGGTCCATCAACTTGGCCTGGGCTGCCGGCGGCAGGTCGGTCACGCTGATCACCCCTTTGCGGGTCAGTACCTGGATCAAGTCGTCCAGCACCCGGATCATCTCCAGGTCGCTCTGCTTGAGCTGGGCCAGGCTGGTTTCCACCACTTCGTTGGCATACCAGGCCTGGATCTCATGGTGATCGGCCGGCAGGGTTTCGGTGGAGTCGGCAAAGGCGATAGCCTCCACGCGAACCAGCGCGCCCTGTGCATCACGTTGCACGTAAAACATAACAACCCCTCGAAAATGCGCCACAGGCGTTCAACAGCATAGGTCAACGCTGTGTGTATGGGCGTGAGTATGCGATGCACCGTCCGCCAGGGCCAGCGACTCGCAGGCCAAAAAATCGGCCGCCTGGAAGGGCGGCCGATTAATCGTGTCTTAAGTGTGGTCGATCTTGATGGTCGGGTCGGCACCACTGATCAGCGAGTTGATGCTGGTGTGGGACCAATCGTTGCCTTCCAGCTTGATCGTCACATCGGCATTGGCCAAGCCACCGGCGGCGTTGAGCTTGCCTTCACTGCTCACTTGCAGGGTCGACACGCCGTCTACCGTGGTGATCTTGAGGTAGTTGTCGATGGTGCTGTCGGTTTCACCTTTCAACAAATCACGCAGATCAATGCGGTCGCCTTCCGAGGCTTTGAAGTCCTTGATCACATCGTTGCCGATGTCGCCAGACTTCCACACAAAGGTGTCGGCACCCGAGCCACCGATCAGGATGTCGTTGCCCTGGCCGCCAATCAACGTGTCGTTACCCGTGCCACCCAGCAGGATGTCATTGCCTTTGCCGCCATCGAGCGTGTCGTTGCCGCCTTGGCCGAACAGGATGTCATCGCCAGCCCCGCCCAACAGTGTATCGCCGGCATCTTTGGCGCCGGAGACGTCGAAGTCCACATAGTGCTCGGTGACGTACTGGTGAACGTTAGAGGCAGTCACTGCCGAGACAGCCACGCCGGTCTTCTGTGCGACAAAGGCCTGCAGCGCGTTGTAACCCTCGCCATTGATCCCGCTGAAGCTCACCAGGTCGCCGAAGAGGATGTCGTTGCCGTCGCCACCGCTGACGGTGTCCGCGCCCGGCAACGTCGCCTCTGTGTGGCCGAGGATAGCGTTGGCCAGGTCCTTCGGATCGATGTTGGCCTGTGGCTTGCCATCGCTGTCGTACGGTGCCAACTGATTCAGGCTGACCCCACTGTTGAGGCCGATGGCTTCTACGCCACCTGTGGACAGACCTTTAAGCAGTGCGAACGCGCTGTTGGAGTTGAGGGTGGTGGAGTAGTCGGTATCGTAGCCGAGGCCGCCTTGCACCGATATTTCATAGGTGCCATCCCCTTGGGCGTGGATGATTCCCTTGTTGTACCCCCAGCCGTAAGACCAGAGGGTTACCTTGCCGGCAGAGTTGATATCAAGGTAGTTATTCGAATCGATGTTGATCCGGGTGGCGGTACCTATGGTGTAGTTGTTCATGGTGACGACATCATCGAGCCTGACGTTGCCGTACAAGTATGGGTTGGTCTGCTCGGACGCTTGGTAAAACGTCGGCTGACCATCGGTGATGAAGTACGTTGTATTGATAGCGCCAGTGTTGCCAGTCGCCTGGGCACTCTTGAAGAAGTTGGCCGCGGCCTTGAACACGTCTTCGTAGTTGGTCCCGCCGGTAGACACCATGGAATCCAGGACTTTCTGCAGCGAGTCCAATGCACCTGGGTCTTTCAGGTTGACTGTCACCGTGCGATTGACCTGGTCGCTGAAATCCGCCAGGAAGATATTCACAGTGCCGGAGGTGCTGGCGCCGATACTGTTTTTCAGCGAGTTGAACGTGGTAGTCAGCGAGGTTTTTGCCGCTGCTATCGAGTCCGCACCCATACTGCCCGATGTATCGATCATGAACGCGATGTTGTAGTTCTTGCCCTGCACCACGTTCAGGCCGGCGATGTCGGCCACGACGATGTCGTTGCCATCGCTGCCATTGATAGTGTCGCTGCCCGAGGTGCCGGTGACCGAGTTGTAGGTCGCCGGGTGCACCGTGACGGGCAATTGCGCGGTGGTGGTCGCTGAACCGCCGATGCTCTCGGTGGAAGTCGAGGTGACCGTCAGGTTGAACTGGCCGCTGTAGTAGGTCGGCGGCTTGATGGTCAGGGTGTTCAGGTCCCAGCCGGTGACATTCACTTCGCCCACGGTTTTACCCGCAGTAAAGGTGTGCCCAGACGCGTCGGTCAGTACCGAGCCTGCCGGGATGCCGCTGATCTTCACGCTCAGGGTTTCGGAGCCGTCGGTGTCGGTCAGCGCGGTGGTGACCTTGGACAGTTTAACGGTGCCGTTTTCCTGGCCTTCGTTGAGCTTGTAGCCCACGTAGTAACCGTCGCCGTTGCTGCCATGCAGGTCGGACAGGGTTACGCCGGCGTTGGTCAGGTCGGTAAGGCCGGTGTACAACGGCACGGTGCTGGTGCTCAAGTTCTGCACCGCCCCGCCGTTGACCGACAGGTTGACGTCAAAGCTGCCAGGCCCCGCTTGGTTGGCCTGGTAGATCTCAAGGCTGTAGTAACCAGTGGTCGTTGGCGTGAACGAGCCGCTGAACTTGCCGCTGTTGGTACCCCACAAACCGCTGGCAACGTCTTTACCGCCAACGTTGACCACCACGCTGTCATCGGCGATGCCGCTGAAGGTGTAGCTCTTGCCCGCTTCCATGTAGATCAGGCCGGAGATTTTTGAGCCAGAGCCGGCGGCGACGTTGTCGACAGACTCGACGTTGGTCACCACCGAGGTGTTGTTCGGCGTGCCGGCGTTATCGATGGCTTTTTTCAGCACGTCCGGTGCAGCGCCGTTGCCGTTGTTGCCGAGGCCGGCAATGCTGTTCCAGCCCTGTTTGACCAGGCCGGTGGAGGCAACGTTGTTGTCTGCCACGCTCAGCCGAATTCGACACGGGCGCACTGTCCCACACCTTCATCGTTGGCCTGGACTACTACCATTCCAACTCGCAGTTCCATGGCCTGTACGACCGCAACCCGCCGATCATCGACCTGTTCAAACCGGTGTACGGCCAGCCCTTGAACTTCGGCCAACCGTACCGCTGGGACCGCACCATTACCCAGACCGGCCTGTATCTGCAGGACCAGATCAAGCTGGATAAATGGGTGCTGGTACTCGGTGGCCGCTACGACTGGGCGAATGTGGTGAACAAGGAGCCGATACAGGACACCCGCTTTGCCAGCAAAGACCAGGCGTTCACCGGCCGTGCGGGCCTGGTGTACCTGTTCGATAACGGCGTGTCGCCCTTCGTCAGCTATTCGGAATCCTTCCTGCCGCTGGCCGGCACCGATGCGAACCGAAAACCCTTCGAACCGTCCACCGGCAAACAGTACGAAGTCGGCGTGAAGTTCCAGCCACCGGGCCAGAAGAGCTTCATCCAGGCCTCTGTGTACCAACTGGACCAGGAAAACGTGCTGACCACCAACCCGGTGGATACCACCTTCAGCACCCAAAGCGGCGCCCTGCGCTCGCGAGGTGTTGAACTGGAAGCCAAGGCCGTCTTGAGCGATGCCTGGGACGTGGTCGCCTCGGCTGCGCGCAATGACGTCAAATACACCAAGGACAACGATGGCCGCCAAGGTCGCCACCCGGCCGGCATCTCCCCACTCACCGCCTCGATGTGGGTCAACTACACCGTGCTCGGCGACACGCCCTTGGCAGGGTTGGGCGCGGGCCTGGGCGTGCGTTATGCCCGTCAAAGCCTGGGCGACGACTACGAAGGCGCTTTTAATGTGCCGTCCTACAGCGTCTACGATGCAAGCCTGAGCTACGACCTGGGCGCCTCGCCGCTCAAGCTCAAGGGCGTGAAACTGGCGATGAACGTGCAGAACCTCAGCAACAAGACCTACGTCTCGCAGTGCACCAGTGATCTGGATTGCTACTACGGGGAAGGACGCACGGTGGTGTCGAGCCTGACGTACGATTGGTAACTTAGCGTTTAGGTGATATTGGCTGCGGCGCGCACCCTTCAAGGGTGCGCTCTGTTGCCGCCCTACACCAGGTCCGCTGCAAATCGTGTACACACATTGGAAAGCATGCGTACCTCGGCACCGCTACAGCCTGCCGCTTCGAAAAAGCCGGAGGCTTCTCGCACGACGGCATATATATCCGTGACGATGGATCTTGCTTCATCCGCCCCCAACCCAAAGCGTTCAGGCGTACTCAGCAAATTACTGACAGACGATACCCGGCCTTCATTGCCGATGATGAGCGCCTGCAAGCCTAGTTGGGTAGGGTGGGGCAACACGTCAAATACTGGCGCAAGGGAATAACCCGAGGCGCTGGTCAGCAGCAGCCCGGTTTGTTTCAGGTGGTCGTCGCTATTGCCGATGAGCACATTGAAAGCCATACGCTTGTACAGCTCACGCATATCCAACGTTGCATCATCGCTGACCTTCTTCAAAACGTCGGCGATTCTGGAATATGAAACGGCACCGTCAGCCGCATCAACCCGCATTCTCGGTTTCTCAGTGCTTACCAACGAGTTGCAGCTGACATAGTGCTCGCGGCCAGCGCCTTCATGTCGGTCAAAACGCTCGACCATCAACACCGGTTTGCCGGCCACCTCTACCAATTTGTGCCCGGCTGCGGGTAGACCTGCAGCATCCGCCATTTGAAGGCTGGCGAATTCCGCCCGTGGCTGGTCGAACACATCGTCGCTACGGCCGAGTTTAGCAATCCATTCCTTGCCTTCATGGGTCACGGTGACCTTCGGCCTGGCGCCGCCCATGGAACTCCCAAACTCGAATAACCGTGCGATTTCCGCAGGCAGGTCGACGTCACCCTTCTCGACTCGATCAAGGCCCACCATGATTTTCTCAAGGTCTTCAAATTGCGGGGGGTGGTGCAGGGTTGGCAGCTGACTTCGTGACGCACTGAACAGCAGGCAACCCACTCCTGCTCCCCGCGAGGCAAGCAGCCATTCAACTTCGTTCTGTGGATGCTGTTTGTGGGTCGCCAGCAGAACACGCCGGCCCCAGTTGTCGGGCGTTGCATCGTCGAGCACACCAAACATGCGCGTCGAGGAATACTGGTTAGGGGTCAGTGGCAAACTCAGCGGGTCAATCGCAAATGCGTCGGGCCGTGCGAGCCAACTGTTGGCGTAGCGAAAAACGAATCCATTCCCATGCATGGCCACTTCGCCAACAGGGACCGGGTCACCGACTAAGTGAGCTGAAAAAACAAAGGCATTACCAATCGGCTTCCAGGACATCGTGCTCTCCTTCAGTGCGAATTCGCTCAGGCTCACGGGCGAGGCTCATGGTAATCCCAACCTGGTCAAGCTCGGGTGACGCGATGCTCGCCATGCTTTCTTCCAAGTCCATCGCGCTCAGCACGTTCATCAGCACGCCGAGGGATACGCCGGCCTCGCCCTGTCTCAGCCGCTGATACGTCTGCCGTGTAATGCCCGCCCGGCTGCATATGGTGGAGATTTTCAACCGACGACGAATGCGGGCTATTTCGATACCGTTGCCGATACCTCTCATCAGTTCAGCGCTTCTCTCTGAGATGTACCCTTTGTGGGGGTAGGGCTTCGCTGTTTCTTGCATGATATATCACCCTTTAAAGCAGTAGAGGTAACTTATATCATCCAAGTCTCTAAGGCCACCTGCAAAAAATCGGCTCGATGCCCTAATGGCTTTTTGTAGGCGCGAGCAAGCTCGCTCCTACAGGTGTTACCAAACTTCAAAGATTCTGCAAAAACACCACATACCCCCGAAACCACTCATTGCCCCGCAGATACACTGGCTCTTGCCACTCTCCGCCCTGAATCAAGCCAATCTTGAACGGCACCCCCAGCCGATTCATCCGCGGCAAATATGCTGCGTAATCGGGAATGCTATGGCGCCCTTGATAGGTCTGCACCACCACTTCATCCACCACGCCCTTGAGCTGGGCGATGGCGGCCGGGTCGGCGTTGCTGCTCCAGTCCATCAGGCCGGTGATGCTCAGGCGCAGGTCGGCGGGCAGGCGTTGGCGCAGGTCGCGCAGGAAGCCGGCGTATTCGTGCAGGTATTGGGTGCGAGCATCGAAGTCGATCTGGATACCGATCACTGGGTTGCCGGCGTCTCGCCAGCGTTGCACCTGGCCCAGCACCTGGGTGTAGACCCGTTCCGGCCAGCGCAGGGTGTGGGCGCGGTACACCACCCAGACGTGGCCTTGGGTAAGGCGCGGCACGCTCATGCCTTGTGCGATCAGTTGTACGCCGCGCTGGGGAGCACGGCGGGTGGCGTTGATCTGGCCTTGCAGGATGTACAGGGTTTTTGCCTGCTTGATCACCGGCTGGGGCGTGACCCCGCTCCACAGCCAGAAGGCGTCGTAGTCGCCCGCGTTAACGGCGCCAAAGGCCGGGCTTGCCAGCAACAGCAAGCCTAGCCACAGCGGCTTCACCAGTAGTACTGCAGCGATTTGCCCCACTGGGTATCGGCAAAACCGCTCTTGAGTTGGCGGAACCAGGCTTTGCGCACCGCCGGCGCCACGTCTTCGCCGCCGCAGCTGTTGTAACCGGCCGGCGCGTAGCAATTGATGGCGCGGAACAGCGCATAAGCCTTGTCGGTTTTCGGCGCCTTGGCGTTGGCGATCACCTGTTTGTAGCCGTCCAGGCGCGAGAAGGTTTCACCCTTGAAGTCCGAGGCGGTGCTGCCCAGGCTGCCGGCGGCGCGGGGTTGTTCCAGGGGCATGCCGTCCAGGCCATTGCGCAGGATGAACTCGCCGAAGCAGTTCAAGGCGTGCGGGTTTTTGGCCTCGTCCTGCAAGGTCGCGGCGGTTTGCGCGATGCTTGGGCAGGCGTAGCCGGATTCGGCCTTGTCGCCATTCCACTGGAACAGCTTCAAGGTCTGGCCGCTGGTATAGGTGTAGCCCAGGCTGGTGCCGAGTTTGTCGTCAGAGAGCGAGGCCTGCTTGAGGTCATCGGCGAAGGTGGCGTACTGGCCGCGCAGCAGGTCTTTGTAGAGCAGCACGAATTGCGCACTCTGGCGCTCAATCGGGTCGCTGGCGTTGGCGATCTGCTGGCGCAGCAGGTCGGGGCCGGCGACGTTGCGCAGCAGGATGTAGCGCACTTGCTTGGCGCTGATCGGCGAGTCGGCGGCGAACACCTTGGCCAATTGGCCGCTGCGCTCGTAATTCATGGCCAGGGCCAGCTCCAGTTGGTCGCGTTGCAGCGGTTGCTTGGCCAGCGGTAGCAGTTGCAACCAGAGGGCTTCGGCGCCTTTCCAGTCCTGCTTGGCTTCCAGGGCCAGGGCGCGCAGGGTCTGTTGGCTGAAGGCGAAGTAATCCAGGCTCGACGGCACATCCGCCGGCAGATGTTTCAAGGCCGCGTCGGGTTGGTGTTCGACGTACAGGGCGTAGCTGGCTTGCAGGAAGTCAAACAGCGCTGGCTCATTGGCGAAGGTACCCTTTTGCTTATCCAGGTCTTCGCGGCTCAACAGCGGCGGGGTGTGGGCGCGCATCGCCATCAGGTCACTGACCACTTGCAGCATCGGGCTGTTCGCGGCTTTGTTGCCGACCATCAGTAACTTGAGGTCGGCCTCTTCCACCAGTTCGTCCACGCTCACATTGCGCTGGGCGTCGGTGGCCTCGGTAAATTGCCAGGTGAAGTCTTCGGCAAGCTTGGCGTCGTCGTTCGCCAACCAATGCACGCGGCGCAACAGGCCACGGGCGGACGCAACGTAATCGCCCTGTGGATAATGCTTCAGGTAACTGAGAAAACCTTCTTCGGCATCGCTCAAGGCCGACTTATCCACATGCTCGCGTTGCGGCATGCCGTATTCGTCGAAGGCTTCGGCCTGGGCCTGATTCAGTGAAGTACGCGCAGTCATGTACAGCGCCGTTTCCTTCAGCCATGGCACATCGCTGGTGGAGGCAGCGGCGAACCCGCGCTCGGCGTAATCGAAGCGCCCGCTGTAGAAATCGCCGGCGGCCTGCAAATAGGTACGAAACAACTGAGCATTGGCCGACGGGGTCAGTTGCGCGTCCACCACCTGGCGGCTCCAGTCACAGGTGGTCAGCAACTGCAGGCGTGCTTTGACCAACACATCGCGCTCGGCGGGCGGCATCTGGGCTTTGATCACCTGGCTGATAAACGCTGTGGCGCTGTCATCGTCATTGCTGCGGCAACGGCTGCCTTCGCCATTCAGGTAGGCCTGGCCTGCGGTCGTGTACTCCTCGCGCTTGATACCCAGTGGCTGGATCAGGGTGTCGAGTTCGGCTGTGCGTGAATCGTCAGCCTTGTTATCCGGCTCCTCAGCCGTAGCCGGAACCGGCACCAGGCGATATACCGGAAACGGCACCGGGCCGAAGCCTTGCGCCAAGTCGTCTTCGCCCAAGGCATTGGGGGCCAGGGGCGCGGCTTTTTTGTCGGCCAGCAACAGGCGCAGGTTCACCCGGCTGTCGTTGCCAGGGCTGAGAAACGGTTGGTTGCTGCACGGCTCGTAGCCGTCACGCGATACCCTCCAGTCGGGGTAGCACGAGTCGTCAGAACTGGCCTGGGCCGGTAGGGAAAAACCGGCCAGCAGGGCCAGGGCCAGAGGTGACAGCAAACCGATACGCATAACGTTTCCTTGATCCTGAGTCCTTGGAGAAGGGGCAATAATAGCCTGATCCGACGAGCGCTTCGGTGAAGGCCTACACAAATTGCTGATTTGTCCGATTCCAGCGGCGAGGCCAGGGCTTTTGGCCTAGAGTGGCGGTGTTTGCGCATAGGCAAGCAGGGTCATGCTGGGGGAATTGAGGTGCGTCGGTCTGTGGTAGAGCAAAACGAAAAAGTGGGAGCATTGCCGACCGTCCATCGCTTGAGCTGGGAAGGTGCCGGCTGGCTCAGCCGCCTGTGGTGGGTGCCGATCCTGGCGCTGGCCATGGCCCTGCGGTTTTACCACCTCACCTCGGCGGCGATCTGGGGCGACGAAGGTTCCAGCCTGTTGCTCAGCGAATACGCCCTGGCCGACCTGTGGTTTCACGCTGCCCATGATGTGCACCCACCGCTGTACTTCTTGCTGCTGCGCGGTTGGATCGAGGTGTTCGGCGACAGCATCGGCTCGATTCGCAGCCTGAGTGCGATCCCCGGCGTGGCCGTCGTGGGCCTGGGCATCTGGCTGACACGGCAACTGTCCACCCGACGCGCAGCCGTGCTGGCGGGGATCCTGCTGGCTCTACTGCCCACGGCGGTGCGCTACAGCCAGGAAGTGCGTATGTATTCGCTGCTCGGCGTGTGGCTGCTGGGCGCCACGCTGGCGCTGGTGTACTGGGTGAGGCAGCCCGAACGCACGCGCTATTTGGCCGTGTATGTGCTGTTGATGAGCGCCGGGTTCTATACCCACTACTTCACCGCGCTGTGCGTGCTGGTGCATTGGGTGTACCTGGGGTTGCAGGCGCCAGGTCAGCGCTTGATCACCCGGCCTGCCTGGTGGGCGGCCAACGTGGCGATAGTGTTGTTGTATCTGCCCTGGCTGCCCAGCCTGCTGGATTTGGTGCAGCACGTCGAACAGCTCAAAGTCGGCGGCGACATTGGTTGGGAAGAGCCGGTCAACCTGCTGTCCCTGCCGTCGATGGTCTGGCAGTTCCTGCTGCAGGATGACGGTCTCGGCCTGTGGCCGCCGCTGTTCTGGCTGTTCCCCCTGCTGCTGGCCGTGGTGGTTGTACTGGCGGCCTGGCGCAACCCCGCGGCGCGCCTGCCGGCACTGTTTTGCCTGCTGCCGCTGCTGCTGGTCTATGGCGTGTCTTTTATCTCGCCGGTGTTTATCGAGCGCTACCTCACGGTGTATGCGTTGGGCCTACCGATTGTCCTGGCGCTTGCCATCGACCGTTTGCCGTCCCGTTTGTCCTGGCTGGGCGTGGCGCTGTTCGCGCTGTTTGCGGGCGTAGAACTGCTGGGGTTGAAGAACAATTTTGAAGTGGATGAACACGACCAGTTCAACGTGCCGGTGGAGTTCGTCAATCGCAACTACCAGGAAGGCGACCGCATCATCCTCAGCGACATGATGTGGTACCTCAGCTACGTGTATTACGACCAGACCGACGCCCAACTGCAGCTCTTCACACCGCCCAAACCCGACGGCACCGCGACCCGCCCGAATGCTTATGGCTTCGGCACGTTGGTGGACCAGGACGGTGGCCGCATCTATCTGGACCGCCTCTCAGCACTGCCTGCTCAAACGCGGCGCGCATGGTTGATCAGCAGCAACGAAGCCCCGGATGAATTCGCGCCACTGCCCAACGGCTGGCGCGAACTCAGTCGCCAGGACGGCGGTGGCGCCAGGGCGCGGCTGTTCGTGCTATGCAACGCACCGGCGCCGCAACCTGAAGGCTGCCGCTAGACTCACTTGAACCTACTTATGAGGAGCCTTTCATGGAATCGCCACTGCACAGCTTGCCGGCTTTGTTCAAACAGCTTGGCTTGCCGGACGACCCGGTCAGTATCGAGCAATTTGTCGCCTCTCATTCGCCGCTCAAGCCGGAGTTGAAACTGGCGGATGCGTTTTTTTGGAGCGACGCCCAGAAGGCATTTTTGCGTGAGGAAATTCTGGACGATGCGGATTGGGCGGTGGTGGTGGATGAGTTGAATCTGATGTTGCGGGGTGGACGAGGGGTGTAAAAAAATATGCAAAGAAATGCGAGTATGTAAAAAAAAATGGTGAGCGGTAAAAAAAACTGGGCTTTAATCGCTTAAGTGAATTTTTTCTGGAAAAGCTCGCCATGCCAACAGTCGGATACGCTCATCTGTGTGAGGCGCTGGATCTAAAGCTTATCGCACCGTTGCGGGCCGCGATGATCAAGCCGGTGACCAGGATTACCCTCATTGGTGACTGTCTGGCGGTGCCCCATTCGGTGGCGCCTGCCCAACATGCACTGTTTGAGCATGTGCTGTTTGCGCTTAAGCATGAAGGCGTGAACCTGGCGATACTTGCCCAGGTGTTTGAACAGCTTGGCCCAGAACCGTTTTTGGAGGCGCTGGCCGACTCGCCCAACGGTGCATTTATCCGAAAAGCCTGTTTTCTGTGGGAAGGCTTTACCGGGAAAATGCTGGATCACACCCTTCCTGTTCGTGGTCGCGTGGTTCCCTTGTTCGATCCCCAGCGCTATGTCACCGGCCCGAGCATTCGCAACAGTCGTTGGCGAGTGGATTTCAACGGTTTGGGCTCTTTGCATTATTGCGCCACCGTTGAGCGAACGCCTGAGCTGGAAGCGTTGTTGGCGCTTGATGTATTGGCTCGCGCCAAATCCTTCATGGCCACCCTCCCACCCGAAATGATGGATCGCGCCATCCAATGGGCGTACCTGCACGAAACCCGTGATTCATTTGCCATCGAAAAAGAACAACCCAGCGAAGAAAAATCCCGCCGCTTCGTTCAACTCCTGCGCCAGGCCCACGAAGGCCGTTTGCTCACCGAGGACTACTTGGTCGAGTTGCAAAACAGCACCGTCTCCAACCCCTTCGACAAAGCCGTTGCCTTTCGCCACGAACAGAACCATCTGCATAACGGGCTGCGTGGCGCAGCCGGTGTGAGCTACGTACCGCCAGCCCCCGCGCTTTGCCAGGAATTGATGGAAGAGCTGATGGCCTTCGCCAACCAGCCCGTGCGAGACGTCGATCCTTTAGTGGCGGCCGCGGTCACCGCTTTCGGTTTCGTCTTCCTGCACCCGTTCATGGACGGTAATGGGCGCCTGTCTCGCTTCCTGATTCACCAGACGCTCTGCCACTACGGCGCACTGGAAAATGGCTTGCTGCTACCGGTCTCTGTCGCCATGAAGCACGAGGAACAAGCCTATCTGGAGGCACTCAAGACCTTCTCCCAGCCGACTCGGGAATTCTGGAACGTCACCTGGCTGGACGCCGACCACATGGCGTTCGACTTCGTCGGCCACCCCTCGATCTATCGCTACTGGGATGCGACCCGTTGCGTCGAATTCACCCTGCAAATGGCCCGCCGCGCCCTGGAAGTGGAACTGCGCGAAGAAACCCAATTCCTCGACCGCTACGACCGTGTGATCAAAGCGGTGAACCAACGCTACGATGTGCGCGGCAGCGATCTGTCAAAGCTGGTGATGATGTGCCTGGATAACGGTGGGAAGCTTTCCAAGCATCGGCGTAAGCAGTTTCAGTACAGCGTGGCGGAGGAGGTGTTTGGGTTTATTGAGGAGGAGAGCTTGAGGTTGATGGGCGAGTAAGAGGTGATCCAGACACTTCGCGAAAAGATGGGAAATGTCCTATTTCTCTAGGTGAAACGGACTATAGCCGCCGCAGACGGTTTTCCTTATCAAAGGGATATCTCCTATTGATGAGTGGGTGCGACATGCAAAAGCTAATTCCGCGCGGAAAACTACAGAGTTTTGATCCTTCGACTATTGAACTCATAAGTCCTTTTTCTGCGACGTCAATTGTTGAATTTCATCTTCCGTTTACTTCTGGTTTGCTTGGGTTATCTGAGCTTATTAAAGAGTGTGATGTAGGTTTAAATTCATGTGTAAATTGGAAAGGACGAAAAAAGATACTTAACAAGATTAAAAGCGGAGAGTGGTTGCTTGTTTCAGAACGGACGGGGGCTTTGAATGACTTGCATGCACAGCGATGTATTCCAAGTGGATTCTCTTCTGGCCGGTTTGAAAGCGAGGAGGAGGTAGGGCCGGGAAAATGGGCTTTTTTCAGCATTGACTATGACGCAGTGAAGAACACCGCAATTATAGCTGCCAACCGTTTAGGGTCTATGGGTGACCAAGGTCGAGTATTTGGTTCTGACGGTAAAGATTTAGCAAATACGACCAGAACACTTATCCAGCAATGGGTACCACTGAATGATTTCGAGGAGCACCGCATCGCCGACTCTGCCATACGTCGATATGGCGAGCTTCGGCATACTCCGCAACGGTTTCTGGAGGGCGAGGACAAGTGGCAGATTGGCGGGAAATCATGGCACTGGCAGCCAGTCACACCAGATGAGGCGTATGAAAAAAAAGAGGGTGCAAAATGAGCCGTCGCAGAATTTGGCTGTTTTGGGGAGCGATGGATGCGATTTATCTCATTTGGTATGCGTCCAATAGTTTTTTAAACAATAGAATTCCGTATCTAAGTGATGTGATAAGCGCTTCAATTGTTTTGCGAGCGCACAGTGATGTGCAAATAGTTATGTTTGTGGGGGCGTTGGTTTTACAGGCCTCAATTTTTGCATCCTGCGCCATGTTTTTTCTTCAGAAAAAATCAGTCGTGTGGCTTGTCTTTTTTCAAACCCCCTTACGACTTGTGCTCGTTATCCCCTCCGTTTCGCTCCTGTTGATTGGCGCTCGAGTTTTGCCGCAGTACAACGTCCTGGCAATGGCTGGATTGATCGGTGCGTCGGAGATTTTAAAAGTCTGGAGCGTGTGGCGATGGGGGAAAAGATGCTGACGCTGACCTGATGTGGGAGCGGGCTTGCCCGCGAAGGCGGCGTGTCAGTCACTGAATATTCAACTGAATCACCGCTTTCGCAGGCAAGCCAGCTCCCACATTTTGTTTGTCGTATGGTGAATATCAGCGATTTGCTGATGCCTACCCTAAAACCCGCTTTACTCAAGCCACATCCCACCACTCATCTGCGAAATTGTTTCAAAACTTGACGGCACACCCTTCCTCCACCATATTGATAGTTAGCAAACTAACTGTATGCGAACTATCCAGTGCCTCAATCCCTCGAACAACTCCAGATGAGCCTCAGCAGCAGCATGGTGGTGGGCGCCCGAAATTGGCGCAAAATCTGCCAGACCACGCTGGTCAGCTATGGCATCTCCGAAGCCTGCGCCGTGCCGTTGTTGATGATCGGTCGCTTGGGCGACGGGGTACACCAGGTCAAAGTAGCCCAGGCTTCCGGTATGGAAAGCCCATCACTGGTGCGCCTGCTCGACCGGCTGTGCGGTGACGGCTACGTCTGCCGCACCGAAGACATCCACGACCGCCGCGCCAAGGCCCTGAGCCTTACCGAGCGTGGCCGTGAGTTGGTGCAGGCGGTGGAGGCGCAACTGGTGCGCCTGCGCAAAGACGTGTTGGCAGATATCGCCCCTGACGATCTGCAAGCCGCACTGCGCGTACTGCGCGCCTTCGAAGCGGCTGAGGCTGTGTCGCCTTGAACGGATTTTTTACCGGCTTCCCGCCTGCCCGCGACTGGTTCTACGGGGTGCGTACCTTCGCCGCGTCGATGATCGCGCTGTACATCGCCATGCTCATGCAAATGCCGCGTCCGTACTGGGCGATGGCCACGGTGTATATCGTCTCCAGCCCGTTTGTCGGCCCTACCAGTTCCAAAGCCCTGTACCGCGCCATCGGCACCTTGATGGGCGCGGCGGCGGCGGTGCTGTTTGTGCCGATGTTCGTGCAGTCACCCTACATTCTGGTGGTGGTGATTGCGCTGTGGACCGGCACTTTGCTGTTCTTGTCCATGCACCTGCGCACCGCGAATAACTACGCCCTGATGCTGGCCGGCTACACCTTGCCGCTGATTGCCCTGCCGGTGGTGGATAACCCCTTGGCCGTCTGGGATGTAGCGGAGGCGCGCACCGAAGAAATCTTCCTCGGCATTGCGGTCGCGGCGGTGGTGGGCGCGATGTTCTGGCCCCGGCGCCTGATGCCGGTGTTCGATGGCTCGGTGGCCAAGTGGTTCAGCGACGCCCAGGTCTACAGCCAGCGCTTTCTCAGCCGTAAGGTCGACCCCGAAGAAGTCAGCAACCTGCGCGGCGGCATGGTTGCCACTTTCAATACCCTCGAATTGATGATCGGCCAACTGCCCCACGAAGGCGCGCGCCCGCAGACAGTACGCAACACCAAGGAACTGCGCGGGCGCATGATTCACCTGCTACCGGTGATCGACGCATTGGATGATGCGGTGTACGCCATTGAGCACCGTGCGCCGGAGTTTCTCGATCAGCTCACGCCGCTGTTGGAAGAGGCCAATGCCTGGCTGCAAAGCACCACCGAACAAGCGCCCCTGGATCGCTGGCGCGTGCTGCGTGACCAGATCGACGCCGCCCAACCCCAAGGCGAAGCGCTGGATGACCGTCACACCTTGCTGTTCTCCAACGCCCTGTACCGCCTGGGCGAATGGGTAGACCTGTGGCAAGACTGCCGCAGCCTGCAAGCCGCCATCCAATGCGAAAGCCAGGACACCTGGCGCGCCGTCTACCGCCACTGGCGCCTGGGCCGGCTCACGCCATTCCTCGACCGTGGGCTGATGTTCTACTCGGCGTTTTCCACCGTCACCGCAATCATCGTCGCCTCGGTATTGTGGATTCTGTTGGGCTGGACCGACGGCGGCAGCGCCGTCATCCTCGCCGCCGTGGCGTGCAGCTTCTTCGCCTCGATGGACGACCCGGCACCGCAGATCTATCGGTTCTTTTTCTGGACCGCCATGTCGGTGCTGTTCGCCAGCCTGTATCTGTTTCTGGTACTGCCCAACCTGCATGACTTCCCCATGCTGGTGCTGGCCTTCGCCGTGCCCTTTATCTGCATCGGCACCCTCACCGTGCAGCCACGCTTCTATCTGGGCATGTTGCTGACGCTGGTCAATACGTCATCCTTCATCAGCATCCAGGGCGCCTATGACGCGGACTTTCTCAACTTCGCCAACGTCAACCTGGCCGGGCCCGTAGGCCTGCTGTTCGCCTTTGTGTGGACGCTGATCGCCCGACCCTTCGGCGCTGAACTGGCGGCCAAGCGCCTCACCCGTTTCAGCTGGCGTGACATCGTCAGCCTCACCGAGCCCGCCACCCTGGCCGAGCATCGGCACATGGCCGCACAAATGCTCGACCGCCTGATGCAGCACCTGCCGCGCCTGGCCCTCACCGGCCAGGACACCGGCATCGCCCTGCGCGACCTGCGCGTGGCGCTGAACCTGCTCGACTTGCTGGCCTACTCGCCGCGCATCCTCGGTGTGCCACGGGTGTTGCTCAACCAGGTGGTGGAAGGCGTGGGCGGTTACTTCAAGGCCTGCCTGAAGGCGGGTGAACGCTTGCCCGCGCCCAGCGGTCTGCTGATGACCCTGGACCGCACGCGCCGCGCCCTCAACGGCCAGGGCCTGCAAGACGAAGACGACACGCGCCTGCATCTGCTGCACGCCTTGGCCGGCCTGCGCCTGGCGCTGTTGCCCGGTGTGGAGTTCATTGGCGGTACAGAGATGCAAGCGCCGTTACCTGATGGAGCGCCTTTATGATCGGTGACCTGGATATCAGCGGGGTGTTCCTGCCCACGCTGCTGGTGCTGATGGGCATTACTTATGTGTTGTTTCTGGTGGTGCACGGGCTGTTGACGCGCATGCACTTCTATCGCCTGGTCTGGCACCGGGCATTGTTCAATGTGGGGCTCTACGCGCTGTTGCTGGGCGCGGTGGACTCACTCAGTCGATATTTGATGACATGAAAAAACCTTTTTTGACTATCGGCCGTGTCGTCCTGACGTTGTTGGTCGTGAGTTTCGCGGTCGTCGTTGTGTGGCGCATGGTCATGTATTACATGTTTGCGCCCTGGACCCGTGACGGCCACATCCGTGCCGACATCGTGCAGATCGCTCCGGACGTGTCCGGGCTGATCCAACGCGTGGACGTGCGCGACAACCAGTTGGTGACCAAGGGCCAGGTGCTCTTCGCCGTTGACCAGGACCGCTTCAAGCTGGCCCTGCGCCAAGCCCAGGCCGCCGTGGCCGACCGCCAGGAAACCCTGGCCCAGGCCCAGCGCGAGTACAAGCGTAACCGTGGCCTGGGCAACCTGGTACCCAGCGAGCAATTGGAAGAAAGCCAGTCCCGCGTCGCCCGCGCCCAATCGGCCCTGGCCGAAGCCCAGGTGACGGTGGACTCCGCCCAACTCAACCTCGACCGCTCGGTGATCCGCAGCCCTGTGGACGGCTACGTCAACGACCGCGCACCGCGTACCCAGGAATTCGTCACCGCCGGGCGCCCGGTGTTGTCGGTGGTGGACAGCAATTCTTTCCACATCGACGGTTACTTCGAAGAGACCAAACTCGACGGCATCCACGTCGGCATGGGCGTGGACATACGGGTGATCGGCGACAATGCGCGCCTGCATGGCCACGTGCAGAGCATCGTCGCCGGTATCGAAGACCGCGACCGCAGCAGCGGCTCCAACCTGCTGCCCAACGTCAACCCGGCGTTCAGCTGGGTGCGCCTGGCCCAGCGGATCCCGGTGCGTATCGCCTTTGATGACGTGCCGGCGGACTTTCGCATGATCGCCGGGCGCACCGCGACGGTGTCGATTATCGACGACAAGGTTAAAGACGGGGACAAACCATGAAGCGGCTTCTGGCAACCGCTTCCCTGGGGTTGTTGCTGTCGGCCTGCCAAGTGGTGGGGCCCGATTACAAACTGCCGGAACAGGCCGCCGTCAACCGTGGCGACCTGCAAGGGCCGATCATGGGCGAGGGCAGCAACGTCGTCTCGGCACCGGTGCCGGCCGATTGGTGGAAGCTGTACAAAGACCCGCGCCTGGACGAACTGGTACGTCAGGCCATGGCCTCCAACACCGACCTGCGCGTGGCCGCCGCCAACCTGCAGCGCTCGCGTTCCCAGGTGCAGCAGGCTGAATCCGCTGGCGGCTTGAGTGCCGGCGTCAAGGCCGAGGCCCAGCGCTTGCAGGAGTCTGGCGAGGCCTTCTTGCTGCCGGACAAAGTCCCGGTCGGCAATATCGGTAGCGTCGGGATTACCACGTCTTATCAATTCGATCTGTTCGGCACCTTGCAGCGTGGCATCGAAAGCGCCCAGGCCAGCGCCGACGCCACCCAGGCTGCGGCGGATATCGCCCGCATTACGCTGGTGGCCGATGTGGTGCGCTCGTATACCCAGGTGTGCGCGGCCAACGAAGAACTGGCAATTGCCAACGAGTCCCTCGACCTGCAAGCCCAGAGCACCAAACTGACCCAGCGCCTGCGCGATGCCGGGCGTGGCGATGAGACCCAGGTGACTCGCTCGCAAACCCAATACAAATCCCTGCGCGCCGACATCCCGCGCTATGAAGCTTCGCGTCAGGCGGCGCTGTTCCGGCTGTCGATGTTGCTGGCCAAACCTGTCGACCAACTGCCCGCCGGCACCGGTACCTGCGCTGAGCTGCCGCATATCGCTCAACTGCTGCCGGTAGGCGACGGCGCCACGCTGCTCAAGCGCCGCCCTGATGTGCGCCAGGCCGAACGCCAACTGGCCGCCGCCACGGCGCGTATTGGCGTGGCGACCGGCGCGTTGTACCCGGATATCAGCATCGGCGCCACGGTCGGCACCGTCGGCTTGTTGGAGAACCTCGGCACGCCTGCCACCAACCGCTGGGGCTTTGGCCCGATGATCAGCTGGACTGTACCGACCAACGGCGCTCGCGCCCGCGTGCATGAAGCCGAAGCCGCGACCCAGGGCGCCCTGGCCCACTTCGACGGCGTGGTGCTCAACGCCATCCGCGAAACCCAGACCGGCCTGGCGCAATACACCGCCGTGTTGCAACGCCGCGACGCCCTGGCCGACGCCGAACAGTCGGCCCGAGAAGCGGCAGGCCAGACCCACCGCTTCTTCCAGGCCGGCCGCGAATCCTTCCTGGCCGACCTGCAAGCCACTCGCACCTACACCGACATGCGTGCGCAACTGGCGGCCGCCAACACCCAGGTTGCCATGAGCCAGATCGACCTGTTCCTGGCCCTGGGCGGCGGTTGGGAAAGCGGACGAACGCAAGGGGAAAAACCCGGCAAACCGTGAGGTGATTGCTATGCTTTCTTGGGTGAGGCCCGCTGACGCCTCGCCCGACAAAGCTCGCGTTTGCTCATGGGGATTCCAAGAATGAAAAACCCTTATGCTCCCGCTTTCTGGTGCGTGCTCTTTGCACTGGTGTTGTTATCGGCCGCGTATTTTTATGGCGTCATGCTCGCCCATCAACTCGACAAGGCCATGGTGTTCTTAGACAGCGCCTGCCTGGTGATTGGCACCTTGTCCATCGGCGTGGTGGCCTGGGCGTCGTATCAAAACCAGCGGGTGAAGAAAAAACTCCTCGAACAGGGCAAGACCCGCGTGGCGATCTGGGACACCAAGGTCGCCCTGCGCCGTGTCGAAACCGTGTTCGATCGCTATTTCTGGGGCAGCTATTGGCAGCCGGGGCGCACGTTCCAGGAAGTCATGGGCGACCTCACCGGCACGCCGCTGGAAAAAAGCCTCGAAGTCCTGAAAAAACAATGCGTGCTGCTGGACCGACAGGTTGCCGACGGTAGGCATTGGCTGGATAACGCGCGGGAATTGTCCGACGTGGCCACGCAAATGGCCCGCGAGCGCTACCAGCTGGATTTTTGCGACCCCAAGGCCGACACCCCCGGCAATGCCGTGATACACCGCGAGTTTGAGGTGCTGGTGTACACCTGGACCGCACGCTTGAAGAGTTTTGATCACCAATTGGATGAAGTCGAACAAGAGTACTCCTGAACTCCTGCTGAACTGATCCCTCTGAAAGGCTGGGCCGTTTACGCCCGCCAGTGCTAATCTTCCCCAGCCTTTGGCCTCTCGGGCCACGACTGTAGGAGCGAGCTTGCTCGCGAAAGACGCCAACGATAACGCGTGCATCCTGGATGAACGCGGTGCCCCTGCGGTCTTCGCGAGCACGCTCGCTCCTACAGGAACCCCTATAGGGTTCAAGGAAGACAGCCCACTTCTCACAGGATTTGATCAGGTCACTTCATGAATAAGCCAGCCGTTGTTTTCTTGGGTTTTGTTGTCGCCGTCGGCGCCGTCAGTGCGGGCGGTGCCTGGTACACCGGTAAACAACTGGAGCCGGTCCTGCAAACCGCTATCCAGAGTGCCAATAAAGAACTGCAGACCTCCATGGCCGGCGTCGATGGCAGCGTGACCCTGGAGCTGGTGTCCCTGGACCGTGGCGTGTTCAGCAGCACCGCGCACTATCGCCTCAAAGGGCAAGGCAGCGTGTTCGGCGAAGACAACCCGAACCCTGAATTGCTGTTCGTCGACCATATCGAACACGGCCCGCTGCCGTTCTCGCGCCTGGTGACCCTCAAGTGGTTGCCGGTCATGGCCACCAGTCACTACGAACTGGAAAAGAACCCCACCACCGAAAAATGGTTCGCCGCCAGCAAAGACGTATCGCCGCTCAAAGGCGTGGCGAATATCGGCTATAGCCGTTCGGTCAGCGGCAACATCGAATTGCTGCCCCTGGAATTCAAAGAGGCCACCTCCTCGGTGAGCTTCTCCGGTGCCAACCTCAACTTCGACAGCAGCGCCGAAGGCCAGAAGGTCAAGGCCGAAGGCTTCATGAACAGCCTCAAGGTCGCTGCAGTGGACGCCGAAGGCGCACCGTTCGAAGCGGAACTGGCCGGCTTGACCGTGGCCAGCAACCTGGAAAAAACCACCTTCGGTTTCTACACCGGCCAGAACACCGTGGAGCTGACCGACACCAAGGTCACCTTCGGCCCGCAGAAAGCCGTGCTGACCCTCAAGGGTTTCGAGCAGAAAGACTCCAGCGAGACCAAGGACAACAACCTGGCTGGCCGCGTCGACTACAAGATCGACGAGATCGGCTACCAGGGCAAAGCCGTCGGTTCGGCCGCCATGGCCGTGAGCATGAAGAACGTCGACATCCCGGCGATGCTGGTGCTGACCAAGCTCTACCAGGACAAAATGCAACCGGTGCAAGCCGCCGCCGCTGCCGGTCAACCGGTGCCGGAGCTGCAAATGACCGAAGCCGAGCAAGCCCTGGCCGAAGCCAACGTCAACCAGGTGCTGGCCGCCAAGCCGCAACTGGCCGTCGAAAACCTGTCGCTCAAAACCACCCGTGGCGAAAGCAAGTTCAACCTGGTGGTGGACCTGACCAAGCCAACGTCCATGGAACTGCCGCCGGTTGAACTGGGCAAGCAAATGGTCTCGCTGCTGGATGCCAACCTCACCCTGTCCAAGCCGATGATCAGCGACGTGGCGGCCCTGCAAGCCCAGGTGGGCGGCGTGACCGACCCGCAAGCCATCGAACAGCAATCGCAGATGGCGGCCGAGATGGTCAGCAGCATGGCGGTTGGCACCCAAATGGCGACCCTGGTGGGTACCGACGTGGTTTCCAAGCTGCACTACGCCAACAACGAAGTGACCTTCAACGGCCAGAAGATGACCGTTGAGCAGTTCCTCAGCTTCGTGATGTCCAAAGCCGGTGCGGTCAGCGGCGCCCAATAAACCTGAAATGCAGTAAAAAATGTGGAAGCGGGCTTGTGTGGGAGCTGGCTTGCCTGCGATAGCATCGCCTCGGTCTGGCTGAATAACCGAGGTGCCTGCATCGCGGGCAAGCCAGGCTCCCACCCAAATCTTGCTCCCACATTTGTTTTTTGTGAGGAGCAAAACACCGCGCTCGCACAATTCTGAACAATTGTTCTGATTTGAGCTTTTCTGAACCGCGCTCGGTGATAGTGCATGCAGGAAAGCTAGGTCGGGTCACGAGACGCCGACACCCTGATGCGTTTCGCTCAGGATCACCTATCGTTAAGGCTTTCCGTGTGTAAGGAAGCTCACGATATGCTGCGAAACCACCCCTACAGTGCCTCCGGCCGGTTGCGTCTGCTTATCGGGGCCGCCCTGTGCAGCCAATTGCTGGTTCCAGGCCTTGCGTTTGCCGACCCAGCCTACGACGCCCTGATCATCCAGGCCCGCAACGGCCACTTCACGCCGGCGCTGACCCAACTGCGCCAACTCTCCGCCGAACGCCAGACCCCAGGCCAGGTCAGTGACCACCTGGTGATCGCCGGCTGGGCCGGGCAAGACGCCGAAGTGCTCAAGGTGTACGAAGCGCAAGGCAAGCATCGCAACCTCACCACCCAGGCACTCGCCACGGTGGCGCGCACTTATCGCAATCAAAAGCAGTGGGCTCAGGCCGAAGCGGTCTATCGCCAGGCGTTGCTGCGTGAACCCAATAACGTCGACCTGCAACTGGGCCAGGCCCTCACCCAGGCCGATGGCGGCAAAGCCAACGAGGCGGTGCAACGCCTGCGTACGCTGGTGGCGGCCCAACCCAATGACCCCAACCGCCGCATGGCCCTGGGCTATGCGCTGACACGTGCCGGTTTGAACTACGACGCGCTGTTCGAATTTGACCAAGCCTTTATCCGCGCCGGTGACAAACCCGAAGTGGCCCGTGAATACATCGTCGCCCTGCAAAAGGCGCGGCTGCCGGAGCCGGCACTGCGTCTCTCAGCCAAGCGCCCGGGGTTGGTGGACGCCGTCACCCAGCGCCGCCTCGAAGGTGACCTTGCCGCCGAGCGTGTGCGCATGGCCGAGTTCGCCACGCGCAGCGAAAAGGAACGCTACGTTATCGCTGACCGTGCCCTGCAGGACTACGACAAACTGATCAGCCGCTGGGCCCCCGACGCCACAGCCAAGGACGATGTCATCCGCTGGCGCATCGACCGCCTGGGCGCGCTCAAGGCGCGAGCACGGCATGCCGAGGTGATCCGCGATTACCAAACCCTCACCAGCGAAGGGGTGCAACTGCCCACCTACGCCTTGCGTTGGGTCGCCGGCTCTTACCTGGAACAGCGCCAGCCGGAAAAGGCCGAGCCGTTGTATCGCCAGGTACTCACCGCCCCCGACACCGACGCCAGCTATCGGGTCGATGACAGCACGGCGCTGTTCTACGCCTTGTTGGAAAGCGACAAGGTCGACGAGGCTCGCCAGGTCGCCAACAACCTGGCCAAGGAGCAAAACCCCCGCGTTGAACTCAAGGGCTTGCCCATTGGCAACCCCAATGACAACTGGATGGACGCCCAACAATTATCCGCCCAGGCCGGTACCTATGGTGGTGACCTGCCCGGCAGCGAAGCCAGCCTGGAAGCCCTGGTGGCCAAAGCACCGGGCAACGTGGGCCTGCGCCTGGCCCAAGCCGACATGTACCGGGCCCGCGACTGGCCGCGCCGCGCCGAAGGCACGCTCAAGGAAACCGAAACCCAGGCCCCCCGCGACATCGGCCTGGAAGTCTCCCAAGCCTATACCGCCATGGACTTGCAAGAGTGGCGGCAGATGGACACGCTCACCGACGACGTGCTCGCCCGCAACCCGGACAACCGTCAGGTGCAGCGCCTGAGCCGCCTGCGCGATGTGCACGACATGGCCGAGCTGCGTGTCGAGGCCTACACCGGCAAAAGCTACGGTGGCGGCAATAACAACGACGCCGGCGCCGTCTCCGGCAGCCGAGACTGGGGCATCGAAAGCGTGATCTACACGCCGCCCATCGACGAAGACTGGCGCCTGTTCGCCGGCGCCGGCTATGCCACCGCCGACTTCCAGGAAGGCACTGGCCAACATCGCTGGCAGCGCGTGGGCGTGGAGCGTCGCACCCGCGACATGACTATCGAAGCCGAAGTGTCCAACCACTCCTATGGCGACGGCTCCAAGCAAGGCGCCAGCGTGTCGATTGCCCGCGACATCAACGACCACTGGCAATACGGCGGCAGCCTCGGCTATTTGCTCAGCACCACGCCGTTGCGGGCCTTGAATGACGGCGTCACAGCCAACGGCGGCAGCGGTTTTATCCGCTGGCGCGCCAACGAAAGCCGCGAGTGGAAGCTGACCCTCAGCCCGTCCCATTTCAGCGATGGCAACGACCGCTTCGAAGCCTTGCTCACCGGCCGCGAGGGCCTCTACAGCTCGCCCCATGTGCAAGTGGACCTGGGCCTGGAAGTGGGTGCCAGCCGCAACAGCAAGGAAGACACCGTGTACTTCAACCCGAAGTCGGACTTCACGGTGTTGCCCATGATCAACGTCAATCACGTGCTCTATCACCGCTACGAAACCCAGTGGAGTCAGCAGTTCCAAATCGGCGCGGGTACCTACAGCCAGCGTGACTATTCCACCGGCGGTATCGGCCTGATTGGCTACGGCCAACGCTATCGCTGGAACGACGTACTGGAAATGGGCGCCAACCTCAGCCTGATCAGCCGACCTTATGACGGTGATCGCGAACGCGATCTGCGCCTGCTCGTCGACCTCACTTACCGTTTCTAAAAGAGCCTGACCATGACCGTCCTCAGCCGTTGCTTGTTGGTCCTGGGTGTAATGCTGGCCGCCGCCTGCGCCCAACAACCCGCGCCCTACACCCCACCCGCCGAACGGCCGATAGCGCCCAACGAAGCGCCGTGGCCGAAGAACCACTTTTTGGGCATTGCCTATCACGACGTGGAAGATCGCGACCCCGATCAAGCCGTGGTGGCGGTGCGCACAGAGCGTTTGATCGAGCAGCTGGCGTGGCTGCGGGAGAATGGCTACCAGGCGGTCAGCGTCGATCAGATCCTGGCGGCCCGGCGCGGCGGCCCGGCATTGCCACCCAAGGCGGTGATGCTCAGCTTCGATGACGGTTACTCCAGCTTCTACACCCGCGTGATGCCGATTCTGCGTGCTTATCACTGGCCGGCTCTGTTGGCTCCGGTGGGCTCCTGGATCGACACGCCGCTGAACCAACCGGTGGATTTTGCCGGTACACCACGACCACGCGGAGAATTCCTGACGTGGCAGCAGATTCGCGAAGTGTCCCAGTCGGGCCTGGTGGAAATTGCCGCCCACACCGATGCCAACCACAAGGGCATCCTCGCCAACCCCCAGGGCAACCTGGAACCGGCCGCCACCACGCGAAGCTTTGACCCCAAGACCAACGGCTACGAAAGCGAAGCGCAGTTCCAGGCACGTATGCGGGCTGACGTCGCCGCGATTTCCAACAAAATCCGCACCGTCACCGGCAAGGCGCCGCGTGTATGGGTGTGGCCGTACGGGGCCGCCGATGGCACCTCGTTGGCGGTGGTCGGCGAGCACGGCTATGAAATGGCGCTGACCCTGGAGGATGGCCTCGACGACCTCGGCAACCTGATGAACAGCCCACGCTTTCTGGTGGCCTCCGACCCGGACGGCGAGCATTTTGCCAACAGCATGGTGGCCGTGCAGGCCAAGGCGCCGATGCGCGTGCTGCACGTAGACCTGGACAACGTGTACGACCCCGACCCGGCCCAACAGGCGCGCAACCTCGACGTGTTGGTTCAGCGCGTGGTGGACATGGGCGCCGGCACCGTCTTCCTGCAAGCCTTTGCCGACCCCAAGGGCGACGGCCTGGTGCATTCGCTGTACTTCCCCAACCGCCACCTGCCGATGCGGGCCGACCTGTTCAACCGGGTCGCCTGGCAGTTGCACACCCGTGCCCATGCCAGTGTGTACGCCTGGATGCCGGTGCTGAGTTTTGCCCTGGACCCCAAGTTGCCGCGTGTCACCCGCTGGGACCCGAAAACCGGCCAGGTCGGCCCCGACCCGGATCAATACAAACGCCTGTCGCCGTTTGATCCCAAGGTGCGGCAGATCATCGGTGAGATCTACCAAGACCTGGCGCGTGTAGGGCCGATTGACGGCATCCTTTACCACGATGACGCGGTGTTCAACGACTTCGAGGACGCCAGCCCCGCAGCGCTCAAGGCCTATGCGGCCCAAGGTTTGCCGGACAGCATCGCCGCCCTGCGGGCTGACCCTGCCGTGATGCAGCGCTGGACCCGCTTCAAAAGCCGCTACCTGATCGACTTTACCCATGAGCTCACCGCCAAGGTCCGCGCCATCCGTGGCCCGCAGGTGCTGACGGCGCGCAATATCTTCGCCGAGCCCATGCTCAACCCTGGCAGCGAAACCTGGTTCGCGCAGAACCTCGATGACTTCCTCCAGGCCTACGACTGGACCGCGCCGATGGCCATGCCGTTGATGGAAGGCCAGGAAGTGAAAACCTCCAACGCCTGGCTGGAAAAACTCATCGCCACGGTCAAGACGCGCCCTGGCGCCATGGAAAAAACCATCTTCGAATTGCAAGCCAAAGACTGGCGCACCCAAGCCGCGCCGGATATCAGCGCTGAGCAATTGGCAGAGTGGATGGGTGTACTCAAACGCCAGGGCGTCACCAGTTTCGGCTACTACCCGGACAACTTCCTGGAAAACTCCCCGGACTTGAAGACCATTCGTCCGGCCCTCTCCAACCAATGGAACCCTTGATCATGGTTGACAGAATCCTGGCTCTATTCGTGTTGGCACTGGTACTGGGCTTGCCCCTGGGCCTGATCTTCCTGGTGACCGGGCAGTTCCTGATGGACTTCGTGTTCTTCTACCCGTTGTTCATGTCGGCGCTGTGGATCGCCGGTGGCCTGTACTTCTGGCTGCACTGGGAACGACACTGGCCCTGGGAAGAAGACACGCCGGCGCCGACCCTGGCCGGCGAGCCGCTGATCTCGATCATCATCCCTTGCTACAACGAGGGCGATAACGTCGCCGACACCATTGATGCGGCCCTCGGCCAGGTGTACCCGAACATCGAAGTGATCGCGGTCAACGATGGCTCCAGCGACAACACCGCCGCAGTACTCGACGCCCTGGCGTTGCAACACCCGCGCCTACGCGTGCTGCACCTGGCGCAGAACCAGGGCAAGGCCGTGGCCCTGCGCATGGGCGCCGTGGCTGCCCGCAGCGAATACCTGGTCTGCATCGACGGCGATGCCTTGCTCGACAAAAACGCGGCCGCCTACATGGTCGCGCCGATGCTCGACAACCCGCGCCTGGGTGCCGTCACCGGCAACCCACGCATTCGTACCCGCTCCACCCTGATCGGCCGGGTGCAGGTGGGCGAGTTCTCCTCGATCATCGGTTTGATCAAGCGTACCCAGCGGGTGTTTGGCCGGATCTTCACGGTCTCCGGTGTGGTGGTGGCGTTTCGCAAGAAGGCCCTGGACCGCATCGACTACTGGAGCACCGACATGATCACCGAGGACATCGATGTCAGTTGGAAGCTGCAACTCGATCACTGGGCGATCTTCTACGAGCCGCGCGCGCTGTGCTGGATCCTCATGCCCGAAACCGTCGGCGGCCTGTGGAAGCAACGCCTGCGTTGGGCCCAGGGCGGCGCCGAAGTGCTGTTCAAGAACATCCGTGGCATCTGGCAATGGCGCCACCGCTACCTGTGGCCGCTGTTGTTCGAATACTGCCTGTCCACCGGCTGGGCCTTCACCTTCCTGCTGTCGGTGATCTTCTGGGCCGTGGGTAAATTCGTCACGCTGCCGGCGGCGATCACCGTGAGCTCGTTGGTGCCGCCCGCGTTCACCGGCCTGGTGCTGGCGATGGTGTGCCTGCTGCAGTTTGCGGTGAGCATCCTGATCGACCGGCGCTACGAAAAAGACCTGTGGAAAACCCTGTTCTGGACCGTGTGGTACCCGATGGTGTTCTGGCTGGTGAGCCTGCTCACCACCCTGGTCAGCTTTCCCAAGGTGTTGTTCAACCAACACCAGAAACGCGCCCGCTGGGTCAGCCCGGACCGCGGTATCAAACCTGCACAAGAGGAGGCGTGACTATGAAACTGGTCAGAACTCGCCAAAACACACTGATGTGGATCGTCGATGTGCTGCTGACCCTGCTGGCCTGGGGTGGGTTGATTTGGCTGCTGGCGCGAGGCATCAGCGCCATGCTTGAAACCCATGGCGGCCCACGCATTGAGGCGCCGATCTTTGCCGCGCTCAACACCCTGCAGGTTTACCTGTGGATCGCGCTGTTCAATGCGGTGATCCTGATCAGTTGGGCGCGCTATCAGCAGCATCGCGGGCGCAAATTCGCCCAGCGCCGCGCCGAAGCCAATGCACTGAGCGACCAGCACCTGAGTGAAAGTTTCAACTTGGGCGATGGCGACCTCGAACAACTGCGCCGCCCCGGCGTGCTGGTGATCCACAACGACGAAGAAGGCGGCGTCGAAGAAGTGAAATCCCACGTCTCCCGCGACGTCGAACGCCCCGGCCTGACCCTGGTACCCGACAAAGACAAGGGCATTGGCTAGACTCCAGCTCAGTTCAGCGAACGCAATGCCCAAAGCAATGAAGATCCAATGTGGGATCTGGCTTGCCTGCGAAAGCGATAGTGCAGTAACAGTTGCAGTGACTGACACACCGCCTTCGCGGGCAAGCCCGCTCCCACAGGTAGTATTTCCACCCATAGCGTGCAGTGGTTCACTCCTCTTGTTGGAATTCCGATAAATGGGATCCAATTCACAAAACCCCCGCGAACTTTTCCCCCTTCTCCGGTACTAACCTAACTCGACGAACACATGATGGCTAAGTAATGGCAGTCGGAAAGTCATTCGTCGAATCGCCATCAAAACAGTTGCCGCTTGTCGGAATAATCACTGTAAGTGCCCGACTTAAACTCTTTTGATGAAAAATTATTATTAATAATCAACAGGTTAGAAAACTAATCAATCGAACGGCCCCACTTCGCCCGTTTCTAGGCGAGCTGGAAGTTCGATGTTAGTTTCGCGGCCCTTGATTTTCGATGGATCGAACATGTCTTCGTTATTGCCATGGACCCGGTTATTGCTCTGCACCTTCCTGCTCACCTGCGTGGGCCTGAACAGTGCATCCGCCGCCCCCACGCCTGGCGATCAGGACTTGATCCGCGACCGGCAGAACCGCCTGCTCGAAGAGCAGCAGCGGCGCCTCCAGGAGCTTCAGGACCTGCCCGGCAAAGCGGACAAGCCTCAAGCCCCGGCAACCCCGGCTGACACCCGTTGCTTCCCCATCAAAACCATCGAACTCAAAGGCGCCGACAGCCTGCCGGCGCCCGACCGCGAGCGCCTGCTCAAGCCCTATATCGGCCAATGTCTGGGCGTGTCCCAGCTCAACGAGCTGCTCAAGGTCATCACCGACTACTACTTGGGCAAAGGCCGCGTTACCAGTCGTGCCTACCTGCCACAGCAAGACCTCTCCACCGGCCATCTGCAAGTGCTGGTGGTGGAAGGCAAACTCGAAGCGTTGCGCAGCGCCGAAGGCAGCACGGTGACCGACCGCGAACTGGCCATGGCCTTTCCCGGCAAAGTCGGTGAAGCACTGAACCTGCGCGAGATCGAGCAACTGGTGGACCAGCTCAACCGCCTGCCGTCCAAACAAGCGCAGATGGAACTCACCCCCGGCAAGCAAATCGGCGGCAGCGACGTGGTGGTCAAGAACACCGCGCAAAAGCCCTGGCGCGCCAGCCTGTCGCGCAACAACGACGGGCAGAAAAGCACTGGCGAACAGCAATGGGGCGCTGGCCTTGAGTGGGACAGCCCGCTGGGCCTGGGTGACCAACTGATGCTGCGCGGCGGCCACGACGCCATCAGCGACCACCAGAAAACCTCGAAAAACACCATGCTCTACTACAACGTGCCCTGGGGCTGGTGGAACTTCAGCTACACCTACAGCGAAAGCGACTACCGCACCTACGGCGTGACCGACGGCTTCAAATACAAGCAGGACGGCGACAACCAGAACCACCAACTGCGCGCCGAGCGGGTGATCCACCGCGATGACGTCAGCAAGACCTCGGTCAACGTCGGCCTGGCGCACCTGCGTACCAACAACTACATCCTCGACGTGCGCACCGCGCCCAGCAGCAACCGCCTCAGCGAACTGCAATTGGGCGTCAACCACGGTCGGCGCATCGGCAGTGCCTTCGTCAACCTGGACCTGGGCATGCAAAGCGGCATCGGCCTGCTCGACGCCCAGGCCCAAGATGAGCGTGACCCAGCAGGCCGTCGCCAGCCGAATGCGCGCTACCGCAAATACACCGCCACCGTCAGCTACCTGCAGCCTTTCAGCCTGTGGGGCGAGTCGTTCAGCTTCAGCAGTTTGGCCACCGGGCAACGCAGCGAAGACCCGCTGTTTTCGCCGCAGCGCATGAGCCTCGGCGGCTCGGCCTCGGTGCGTGGCTTCAAGGACCAATTACTGACCGGCGACAGCGGCGGCTACTGGCGCAACGAAGTGCGCTGGGCACGCCCGGTGACCCTCGACTGGATGCGCCCGGCCTTCGCCGAATACGGCGCCAGCGTCGGTTATGACCAAGGCGTGATCCGCAACGACCGCTACAACGACAACGTTCATGGCCGGGTGTCCAGCAACTCCCTGGAGCTGTTCGCCCGAGGCAAACACGTCAGCACCAGCGTGACCTTTGCTCATTCGTTAGAAAGACCCGGTGTAGTCACCGAGCGCGAAGCGCCGATCTACTTTCGCATGGATTTCTTCCTGTAATTCAACGCCCCGCTGCATGAGAGCCTGACAATGGATGTTCGCCAATTCGCCTTCCTGGCCCGCCAACCTTCTGCCGCCCTGAAGCGCCGGGACGCGTTCTTCGGCCTGCCCAAGCGCGGGCTGGCCTTGATCCTTGCCAACGCACTGTTCTGGCAGCCGCTGCTGGCCCAGGCCGAGGGCATTGTGGTCAGTGCGCCGGGCACCACCGTGGGCGCGGCAGGCAATGGCGTGCCGGTGGTAAACATTGCCACCCCCAATGGCGCGGGCTTGTCCCATAACCAGTTCAAGGACTACAACGTCGGCCCCAACGGCGTGATTCTCAACAATGGCAACGGCGCCATGGTCAACACCCAGCTGGGCGGGATCATCGTCGGCAACCCCAACCTCAAGGGCGGCGCGGCGAACGTCATCCTCAACGAAGTCAACGGCGGCAGCCCCAGCCAGTTGCGCGGCTATACCGAAGTGGCGGGGCAGTCGGCCAAGGTCATCGTGGCCAACCCGTACGGCGTGACGTGCAGCGGTTGCGGCTTTATCAACACCCCCAACGTCACCCTCACCACCGGCAAACCGGTGCTCGACGCCAGCGGTCAATTGCAGCGCTATGAAGTGGATGGCGGCGCGGTGACCATCGACGGCGAAGGCTTGAACGCCAGCAACGTCGAACGTTTCGACATCATCACCCGCTCGGCCAAGATCAACGCACAAATCAACGCCCGCGAACTCAACGTGATCGCCGGGCGCAACGACGTCGATGCGCAAAGCCTGAAAACCACCGCCCGCGCCGATGACGGCAGCGCCAAGCCCGAGTTGGCAATCGACTCGTCGGCCCTGGGCGGCATGTATGCCGGCGCGATCAAACTGGTGGGCACCGAGGCCGGTGTGGGCGTGAAGCTCGACGGCACCCTGGCCGCCAGTGGCGGCGATATTCAGCTCGACGCCAACGGGCGCCTGAGCATGGCGCAGGCGGCGGCCACCGGTAACGTCAAGGTCACCGCGCAAAACGTCGACCTCACCGACAAGGTCTACGCCAACGGCAACGTGCAGGTCACCAGCGTCCAGGCTTTGGTCAACCGCAAGAGCATCGCCGCCGGCCAGCGCATCGAGATCAACGCGGCCAGCGTGAACAACCCCGGCATCATCGAAGCCGGCGTCGCCGCCGATAACAGCCGCAACACCACGGGCGACCTGGTGGTGAACGCGCAAACCGTCACCACCAGCGGCAACCTGTTGGCCAGCCGCGCACTGGCGATTACCGCCGCGCAGGCGCTGACCAACCAGGGCGCGATCATCCAGGCCAAGACCGTCGAGGTCAGCAGCGCCAAACTCACCAACCAGGGCGCCAGCGCACGTCTGTTTGGCGAACAAACCCTGGCGATCAACTCGCCGGCCATCGTCAACCTCGGCGGCCTGATCCGCTTCGGCGAAGGCCAGGCCGCCACGCTCAACAGCGCCTCCCTGGACAACCGCCAGGGCCGTATCGAAATGGCCGGTGGCAGCCTGGTGCTCACCAGTGCCGACCTGAACAACAGCGGCGGGCAAGTCATCGCCAACGACCTGACCGTCAACGCCGGCAACCTGAACAACCAGAACGGCGTGCTGGTGGCCAAGACCGCGACCGTCACTGCCAGCAACCTTGACAACAGCCTCAAGGGTTTGATCCAGGCTGACGGTGGCGCGCTCAACCTCGCCGTGTCCAACACCTTCAACAACAATCAGGGTTTTACCCAGGCCAACACCGATCTGAACGTTAAGGCCGGCACCCTCAGCAGCAACGCAGGCGGCGTACTGAGCGCCGACACCGGCAACCTCACCCTCACCGCCGCGCAACAGCTCAACAACGCCCAGGGCCGTTTGCAGGCCGGGCAGGGCGATATCGAACTGCACGCCGCTAACCTGGATAACCAGGGCGGCACCATCGTCGGCAAGCAACTGCTGCTCGACGTGGCTGGCGGCGATATCGACAACCGCGCCGGGCGCGTGTTGGGTGACCACCTCGACGTGCGCGCCTCGGGCCTCGACAACCGCAACGCCGGCCTGCTGGCCGGTGGTGCCCAGGGCGTAAGCCTGCTGCTCAAAGGCCCGGGCCAGTTGCTCAACGCCCAGGGCCGCATCCAGAGCGAGGGCCTGCTGCAACTGCAAGGCGAGCGCTTCGACAACAACGCCGGCATCCTGCTGGGCCAGACCGTCGACGTCACCGCGCAGACCTTCACCAACAGCAACAAAGGCGCGCTGGTCAGCGATGGCGGCGACGTGGTGCTCAAGGTCAGCGACCTGCTCACCAACGTCGGCGGCCAGATCGACGCGGGCGAACGCAGCGTGCTGGTCAAGCAACTCACCACCCTCAACAACGACGGCGGCACCCTGCGCGGCAAGCGCCTGGACATCGCCGCCCAGCACCTGAACAACGACAACGGCCAACTGCTGGCCGGCGCCGAAGGCCTGAGCTACAGCGGCCAGGATGTGAGCAACCGCAAGGGCCTGATCCTCAGCGGCGGCGCCCTCACCGAACTGAACACCACCCGCCTGGATAACCAGGGCGGCACCGTGCAGGGCGACAGCCTGAGCGTCACCGCCAACAGCGTCGACAACGCCAGCGGCGGCCTGATGGCCAGCCTGGTCGGCAACCTGCAACTCACCGTAGAAGCCCTGGCCAACCGTGGCGGCAAGCTGTTCGGCAAAGAACAAGTGACCGTCAGCGGCGCCAGCCTCGACAACAGCGCGGGCGGCCAGGTCAGCGGCAATCAGATCAACCTGACCTCCCGCGACACCCTCACCAACCAGGGCGGCCTGATCGAAGCCAACCAGGGCCTGACCCTCACCGGCGGCAACCTGGATAACAGCGCCAACGGCCAACTGCGTGCCCTGGGCGGCGCCAGCAGCAAGCTCAACCTCAGCGGTGCGCTGAACAACCAGAACGGCACCCTCGAATTCGGCAGCCAGGCCTTCAGCCTTGACGCCGCCAGCGTCAACAACCAGAGCGGCATGCTGCAACACGCCGGCACCGGCCTGTTCCACCTCAACACCGCCAGCCTCGCAGGCAGCCAGGGCAATATCCAGGGCATGGGCAGCGCCGACTGGGCATTCGGCAAGGTCGACGGCCTGGGCCGTGTGCAACTCAACGATGTGCTCACCTACAAGAGCGACCAAGGGCTGGCCCTCAAGGCCGGTGACCGCATGGCCAGCGCCAAGGGCTTGACCCTCAACGTGGCCAGCCTGGACAACGGCGGCGAACTGCTCAGCGACGGTGACATCAGCATCACCACCGGCGATATCATCAACAGCGGCCGCGTCTCGGCTCTGCAAACACTCACCGTCGCCGCCAACAACCTCAGCCAGAACGGCGGCCGCCTGGCCGCAACCAATGCGCGCCTGACCCTGGGCGGCACCCTGGACAACCTCGGTTTCCTCACCGCCCGCCAGCAACTGGACATCGCCGCCGCGCAAATCAACAACCGTGGCACTCTCGGTGCCCAGGGCGCGGTGAACCTCACCGCAGTCAACGGCATCACCAATGCCGCCAACACGCTGCTGTTCAGCGGCGGCGACATGACCTTGCGCAGCAATGGCTTCAGCAACAGCTATGGCGATGTCTACAGCAAAGGCAACCTGAGCTTCGCCGCCCGCGATGGCGGGCGTGCCGTGCTGTTCAGCAACCGCTCCGGCACCGTGGAAAGCGAAGGCTCGATCGGCATCAATGCAGGCTTTATCGAAAACGCCAAAGACGCATTCGAACTCGGGCAAACGCTGACCACCGGCAGTTTGAGTTGGATCTGTGGCCAGCACTGCGGCGAGAGCGACAACTGGGAACGTGGCGAGATCACCATCTACGAAACGTACCTCGAGGCGGCGACCAAGGATTCGGTAGCGGCGCGCCTGGTGGCGGGCAAAAACATGCTGCTGCAAGGCGACAACGTGCAGAACCGCTACAGCCTGATGGCCGCCAATGGCGACCTGAGCATCACCGCCGGTGAGCTGCTCAACCAGGGCGCCGCCACGCGCACGGGCCAGCGCAAGCTTGTCATCGGCACGCCAGGTCACGTCTCCGACGATTTGTTTGAACGCATGCAATATGTCGACGTGCCCGCGTTCAATGCGGCCACGGCGGCCGGGAATTTCGATAAGGCGCGCTTCGAAGAACTCAAAAGCCGCTCACCCAATAGCCTGCCGTTCGCCTATGCAAGTGACGTCACCACCTGGACCAACAACAGCGGCCCCGGCTACGACGCCACCCTGCAAGCTGGCGGCACGGTCAACCTCAACGTCGCCCGCACCCTGCAAAACGGCACGCTGCACAACAACACCCTGGCGCAGTTGACCGGCACCCTCGGCGACGACCAGACCGGCATCCCCGTCGGCGGCATCAACATCAACCTGAGCAAACACGTCAACGACCCGAGCGCCCAGGCGCCTGGCAGCGTATTGCCCGTGGTAGGCGTGGCCCCCGGTGGCGGCTTCGTGCCCGTGGACTACACCGGCACCGCGTTTGCCCCGGTCGACCCCACCACCTCGCCCACCTTCCAACTGCCTAAGGGCGAGTACGGCCTGTTCGTCAAAAACGCCGACCCTACCAGCCACTACCTGATCGAAACCAACCCCGAGTTCACCTCGGTGTCGGGCTTCTTCAGCTCCGACTACATGCTCGGCAAACTCGGTTTCACCGCCGACAACGCCTGGCGCCGCCTCGGTGACGGCCAGTACGAAACCCGCTTGATCCGCGACGCCGTCCTCGCGCAAACCGGCCAACGCTTCCTCGCCGGCGGCCTGTACAGCGACGCCGACCAGTTCCGCTACCTGATGGACAACGGCCTCGCCAGCAAAGACGCCCTGCGCCTGAGCCTGGGCGTGGCCCTCACCGACCAGCAAGTCGGCGCCCTGACCCACGACATCGTGTGGATGGAAAACCGCGTCATCGACGGCCAGACCGTGCTCGTGCCGGTGCTGTACCTGGCCCAGGCCGACTCGCGCAACGTGCGCGGCAACAGCCTCATCCAGGGCCGCGACCTCAACCTGGTCACCGGCGGCGACCTGATCAACGTCGGCACCCTGCGCGCCAGCAACAACCTCTCCGCCATCAGCAGCGGCAGTATTTACACCGGCGGCCTGGTCGAAGCCGGCAACAACCTCAACCTGCTGGCCCAAGACAGCATCCGCAACGCCATGGCCGGCGAAATCCGCGGCAAACAAGTCAGCCTTACGGCCCTCAAAGGCGACATCACCAACGAAACCACCACCATCCAGGTGCGTGACGGCGCCGGCATGCGCACCCTCACCGACACCAGCGCCGGCACCATCGTCGCCCGCGAAAACCTCGCCATCGACGCCGGGCGCGACCTCACCAACCGTGGTGCCCTCACCGCCGGCAACGACGCCAACCTAACCGCCGGCCGCGACCTCAACCTCATCGCCGCCAGCGACACCCGCGTCAAACACGAGACCCGCGACGGCGGCGAGAAATCCAGCATCACCACCGACGTCAAAAACCTCGCCGCCAGCGTCACAGCAGGCGGCAACCTCAACATGCAGGCCGGGCAAGACGTCAACATCATCGGCAGCAATGCCACCGCCGGCAAAGACCTCAACATCGCCGCCGGCCGCGACTTCAACGTCGCCTCGGTCAGCGACATGCACAACGTCGAGGGCAAGGAAAAGGACGGCAAAAAACGCATCAAGACCTCGGACGACCAGACCACCCAAGTGGCGAGCGTGCTGACGGCGGGTGGGGATTTTGTCAGCCAGGCGGGGCGTGATACCACGATTGTGGCGAGCAGGATCAGTGCGGGGAATGAGGCTTATCTGTATAGCGGGGATAAGTTGAGTTTGTTGGCGGCGCAGAACAGCACTTACAGTCTTTACGACATGAAGGAGAAGGGGGGCTGGGGCGCGAAGAAGACCAAGCGTGATGAGGTGACCCACGTTACGAATGTGGGAACTGAGATCAAGACTGGTGGTGATCTGGTACTCAAAAGTGGAGGCGACCAGACCTATCAACTTGCCAAGCTTCAGAGCGGCCGGGACATCACTTTGGATAGCGGTGGCGCGATTACCTTTGAGGCGGTCAAGGATCTACATCAAGAAAGCCATGAAAAAAGCAAGAACAGCCTGGTTTGGACCAGCGCCAAAGGCAAAGGAAATACTGACGAAACGTTGCGCCAGAGCCAGCTGATTGCGCAGGGACAAGTGGTTATTAAAGCCGTAGATGGCTTGAAGATTGACGTCACGCATGTTGATCAGCAAACGGTTAGTCAGGCCATTGATGCAATGGTGAAGGCAGATCCGCAGTTGGCTTGGCTGAAAGAGGCTGAGAAACGTGGGGACGTGGACTGGCGCAGGGTTCAGGAGGTTCACGATAGCTTTAAATACGATAACTCTGGCTTAGGTGGCGGCGCATCTTTAGTCATTGCAATTATTGTCACCTACTTTACGTGGGGCGCCGGTGCGGGTCTTGTCGGCGCAGCCTCCACTAGCGCAACGGGCATTGCCGCAAGCTCAGTAGTGTCCGCAGCTGCCGTAAATGCCACGACAAGCACCATCAATAATCGTGGCAATCTTGGCGCAGTGGCTAAAGATGTCACCTCCAGCGATAGCCTGAAAGGCTATGCGGTTGCCGGCATTAGCGGCGGCTTTATGCCTAGCAGCCTCGGTGCTCAGCTTGCCGTTCGATCAGCCCTGAACACGCTCACTAACGGTGGGAAGTTCAAGGATAACGTTGTGCAAGCCGCGATCAGCATGGCTGCAGACGGCCTAAGTGGCGCGATTTTCGACCGAGTGGGTGATTCACTATTGGGCAGTGGCCTTCCTAAGAAAATCGCTGTACATGCGATTGTGGGCGGGTTGATTGGCGAGGCCGCGGGGGGCGACTTCCGAACTGCGGCCTTGGCCGCCGGAGCTAACGAAGCGTTGATCAGCCTGGTCGGTGAAAAAATCTTTCCGGGTGAGGCGCACGAACGAGTTCTGGCAATGACCTCCCAGTTAGTCGGTATGACGGTTGCCGCAGCAGCAGGTGGAGATGCAAAGGCTCAGGAAAAAGCCGCATGGGTGGCTCAGCAAGCTACGGTCTATAACAATCTGAATCACGTTGAGGCTGAGAATCTACTTAAAGAAATTAAGGACTGCCGCGCAACCAAGACCTGCGGTGAAGCCAAAATAAAAGAAATATTGAATAAATATGAAAATATTTCTGCGGACAACTCCAGCCCCATCAAGGACTGCCCGACGCGAAAATGTGTCGACGATATCCTGAATAGTTCGGTTCGAATGGACAGTCCTGTTGCACAGGAACTGCTTAGCCTGCTGCGACAGACGACGTATGACACGCCTGGATTGCTTCAAGGGAACCCTAGTGATGTGGTTTCACAGTCGCCTAACCCAAGTGGATGGGGCGATATGTTTGCTGCGGATAAGCAGGTAGCTTTTGCTAAGAATCTCAAAGAAGGATGGCTGACTCCGGAAGAAACAGCGGACATTGATCGCTGGAATGAATCCACGAGGTGGGTAGATCGCGCTTACGGCTATAGATTAGAGCCCAAGGAAAAGGCCTATATACTTACAGAATTGGGTACCGCCGCTGCGATGATTTTGATTGCCGGTCGGGCAGGCAGTAGCGTCGCGAGCAAAAATACTTCAGGGAAACCGTTGGTCTCGTCGGGGGCTGAAGTAACTCCAGAAATAATTGAAAAAGCGCTGAAGGGGGACTCTGCTGCCAGCGCCCAGCGAGCGGTTTCATTACCTGCTATTCAAAGATATGTTGATCGTCTTCTAAAGGGCGATGTTGCTCCACCGATTTCAATGGATGGGAAGGTCATCGTTGAGGGTAATCATCGCTACATTGCTGCTAAAATCTTAGGCCGGACTCCGGATGTGAATCCTGGAACATTACCGCCGAATAAAGCTGGCTTAACTAAGCCAATGTCTGAAGTGAAGGTGGATCCGGTGGATTGGGGAAATAAATGATTAATATTAATTTTGAGACGGGCGAGATATTAACTTTACCTTTGGATAGTTTTGTCGGTGCAAGTTTGAAAGGGTTGCAGTTGCATCGCGCTATATTTGATGAACTTAATATTGGAAGTGCCGACTTTTCTGGTTCGAATCTGAGAAATGCCTCATTTATTAACGCGTTTATAGATCGAGCTATATTTGATCGAGCAGCTCTGATGAATTCAAATTTTATGAATTCAGTTATGAGTAATACTTCTTTCGCAGGCGCAATGGCAGCATTTGCTGATTTTGCCGGTGCAAATCTTTCATGTGCAAGTTTTGATGGTGCTGATATTGGTGGTGCTAGCTTTATTAGATCAAATTTATGTGGCGCTGATCTTTGTGCAAATAGAATCGAAGAGGCGTTTTTTTTGGGCGCTACGTATAATGACGCTACTGTCTGGCCAAGTGGGTTTCGACCAGAAAGTTATGGTGCGATTAAAGTGCTTAAACGAGAGTAGAAAAGGGGGGCGTTATTTATGTTAGAGTTGAAAAGCATATTAAATAAATCTGTCCCCTTTTTCTATCGTGGTTGTATTTGATGTCGATGCTAAACTCCATAGTGAAATTATGGCTAACGCAGTTCCTCAACGTCCGATTCCAGGAGTCAACCGAGACCCGTCAGCGCCTAAAATTGTAGATCCGACCAAGCCTGGGACAGCCCTGGAACTTCCTAAGGTGTGGGAATCGTTGCTTGAAAAGCACTCAAGCAACGCCCGCATTTACGCTCATGAAGAATTTTTAAAGGAGTTCGGGAATTGAATTTAAATAAAGAAGTGCTTGATGGTTTATGGTCTGGTGAGAAAAGTATCTGTTTTTTTGTAAGTGGTGCTAAGTGTTATTGGGTTTTGGATTATAAGTATAACTTTTCATTGGATGCGGAAAAAGACTATCGCGCATATTTGGATAAAGGGCATATAACGCAGGCGCAGTATGAAGAAGCGTGTAGGGTGTTCCGTGGTGGAATTTTAAAGCTAACAGCCGATAATTTTTCGCAGTATCTAAATAGTGTTAGTGAAGGTGTGTTGACGGGTGAAGACCTTTCAAAAATTTTTGAGCTGGATGACGACTGTAGTTTACCCCGGTTGTTGAAAGAGGTTGAGGGCTACTTTTTGTCAGGCGCGAGTTTGAGTGCGGATATATTCGGTCTTGTTGGCCGTGTAGCGTCTAGGTTGCCCGTATTCTATATTAATTTTGATAGAAGAATATATATGCATATGGATCAAGACCGATTCCACGAGGAACTCTCATATTCTGATTGGACATCCATGTGTTCAGATTTTAGTTTTTTAATACCAGATGCTGAGAGATATTGGATGAAGAGCGGTGATCTCTGGAAGTTTCGCTATGTTTAGTCGTGGTGTTGAGGCGATTTATTCGTGAATCTGACACAAAAATGGCCTTTCGTCGTGCTATAACTAAGGTGGGCGTCAAGATTTGATGGGCGAAGTTGCGTTTATTTAGGGGGGTAAGCCTTTTGGGTTTAGTTTTCAAGTTCGCCTAACTTTCAAGAGTGTTATATATGAAAAAAATTTTCGTAGTTTTTTGCACTTTATTTCTGCTGGTTGGCTGCGTAACACAAGACCTGAGCATTGAAAACCGCCATAAAATCACGACTGTCACTATTTTGCCTGCCTCGTTTTCGGAGCAGCAGTTCAAGTACACCAGCATGGATCAAGCCTGGGGGGCCGGCTTAGGTGCCGGTGCCGGGGTGGCTGTGGGAATGGCATCGGATTCGTCCAAAGTCGCTACCAGTGCTATGGCTGGCGTGGGTGTGGCAGCGGGCGCGAAAGTGGCTGATGGTGGAGCTTCAAGTCCACGGCAGGCAATTTTGTTGAACTTGCAGCGTAACGAAATAGATCCAAGGCAGTTGTTCAAACAACTGTTGGAGGCACGGATCAGTGCTGAGCATTTATTCAAAGTTGAACCGGAGGGCGGCCGGGCCGATGCGCATATAGAATTTGTCGTGTCCGAATGGGGCTTTGCCTTGAAAAACTACAGTGCAGAGCTTTATCCCACAGTGGGCATTGTAGCGACCATGAAGCTCGGCGACGCAGTAGTTTGGAGGAATTTCGAAACTGTAACAGCGTTCAGTGAGGGAAATGTCCAGGCGTATACACCTCAGGAGTACGCAACAAACCCTGAAGCTCTCCGTAGCGCTTTGCAGAATGCTTTCGAGTTAGTGATAGCTAAACTAATGGCTGACTTAAACCAATAGGCGCTATAAGGGATAGAGAGAAAATGGCACAGATTTATTTAAATTTTAGCTGGGAAAGTGTATCAGATAAACCTGTCCTATTTTGTTGTGCTTAATTGCATAGGGCGCGGCGAGTTATGACGGATAAACAAGTATGTGAGCTGACGATTGATGATCTTGGTAGTTATAGCGTTTGGTTCTTTCCGATGGACGACACCGTGGAGGACGAATTAACTATACGCCCCCTCGCCGAACAGGAAACGTGCTCAGACTTTCAGATTATCGTTCGAGCTGATTTTTTTGGTGAAAATGGCTCTGTGTATTGCGGTTATTTGTATTGGGACTCCAATCTTGCAGTTGAATACTTGAGGCCTGTTGTATTGTCTGGAACGGGAGAGGCCGTAAGTTTTTGGAACGGTATAGTAACTCCCGCGTGGGAAAGTTCGGAGTTCGCCGATTTGATTAGATCCGAGTTGCCTATTTCTTATACCTCAGAACCGATTTTTGGTCTTCCTTCCATTTGCGGAAAACTGGAGGGACTTTATTATCTTTCTGATGATCAAGTTTGCTGCGTGAAATGACGAAAAAAGTGGACCGGTTTTTTGGTTGGATTGCTCACGCACAAAGCGGGCGACACAAAGGCCGCCCGATTTTCACTCAAGGAAAAGGGGACAGATTTATTTAAGTTAGAGTTGAAAGGTATATTAAATAAATCTGTCCCCTTTCGTTCAGTCCCCTTTTGTTCACAGCAAAATTGGACACATAGGTGGTGAAGCTATGGGGGGCGGAAAGTGATTATAGAAAAAACTGAGCGTTACAGTGATGAGCTTTTAGGGTTTGTAATTACCTGTCTGTTCTGCGAGGCTATTGATAGATCAGAGTTACAATCGTGGTGCGCAGGATTTTTAGGGGCGGAGGGAGCTCCAGATTTTTTATATGATTTGATTGAGTTTGATGAGCCTATTTTCAAGATCTACAAAGTAATTGGCTATGTTCCAAATTGGAGTCACTCTAAAAACGAGGAATATGCCTTATATGGAATAGCACTGCTCCGTGGCACGGTACCCTACGATATGCCGCTTTCGGCTGCCGAAATGTTGGACGAACTAGCCCGGTTGCCAGCGATACAGCATATGTTTCGTAAAGTATTTCCAAGTGTTGTATTTTAAAAGGTAGGATAGATTTTTTTTGGTTAGAGATGAGGGTGTGTTAGCAATAATGTGGAAATGAAAAAAGGAGACTGAAAAAAAGGGGAAGAATTTATTTAAGTTAGAGTTGAAAAATACCTATTAAATAAATCTGTCCCCTTTTGTTCGTGCCGCCTGCTCTGCTTGTAAATTATGGAGCACTGTACGATAAGTAGCGCCCAGCAATTGAGTCGGAGAAAAAGCGTGAAAATTAATAAATGGCTTTTAGTAGTATTATTGTCGGCCTTGGCTGGCTGCGCACCTTCCCATTCCAATTGGGAAAATGGAATGAATCTATGGGTAGGTACTCATTTCGATTCCCACCTTTACAAAGACTGCACTCGAGGATGTGGCGACTCATATTGGTCGCCTGTAAATAAAAATAAGACCTTTGATAAGGTTGTTGATGAAAACGGAGGCAGGCGGTATTACATAACTTGGATTAGAGATTGCCGATATTCGGTTTTTGTCGCTGCGGATCGGCTAATAAAGTCATGGAGATACGAAACTTCTAACGTAAAAGGATGTTATGTCTTTTAACTGCTGTTTTAAGGGTAAAGAAAAGAGAGAAAAGGGGGCGGATTTATTTAAATTAGAGTTTAAAGGTGCATTAAATAAATCAGTCCCCTTTTGTTGAGGCGAACGAATTAGTATGGTTTCCAATTTCGGTGAGCTGCAGAAAACCGTGAGTTTGATAGGCGCTAAGTTGGGAGCGCCTAAGTCTATGCTGTTGGTTAGAGAGAGCTCCCCCGAAGATGGTACTCCTCACGTGGAGTTTAAAAGTGAGGGTTTTGAATATGTCTCCTCAGAAAGAGGTTATGAGATTTTCAGAAAGCACACGCATTCGCTGGATGAACTTCTCTTTTGGATAATCAGTCGTGTAGCTTTCAATATGGCGGTAGATTACGAGCTCTCCCATCGTGCTGCCGGAAAAGACTCCAGAATAATGATTTTTGAAAAGTACCTCTCGGAACTTAGTAGGATTTAATAAGGAATGGGGAAAAAAAGCGTCTGATGAAATCGAGGCGGTACTGCTCGCCGCTCCATTTTCAGATAGTTGAAGTCGATGGGAATGATCAGGAAAGGTTAAGGGTTTGAGAAAAGGTGAGAAAAGGAGACAGATTTATTTAAATTAGAGTTGAAAAGCATATTAAATAAATCTGTCCCCTTTTGTTCGAAATATTTCTGTAAGGGTGGCACGGTAATGACTAAATATAAGCTTGAGTTTCGGCATAGACCTAGTGTTTCAGAGTCTATCGAAGAGAGGCATAAAGATTTTTTGAGAGCTATAGGCGATTTGGGCGTTCCGTGGAGTTTGAACGATGCCTTTGAAGTGCCCCCTATTGGAAGCGAGTTGGTGACCTCGGTGTCATTGGATAAGCTACTTCCAGTCGGCGTTAAAGGTCGAATTTCATATGCTCTGCGAGATCAGAAGTATCTCCAAGATGATGCGCAGTTTGATGATACGCTATTTATTGAATTTACAGACTCCAAAGTCGACTATTCGTATTTGTTGAAGGTTGTTTTTCCTGTTTATATAAAGGCGTTTGGCTCCTATCGCTCAGCTTTACATGATTGGAGTGTTACGAGGAGCGATTGGCCTTTAGTGTTGGAAGCTTGTGATGCTACAAAAAAAGACGTTAACGGTAGGGATGGCGTTTTTCGTATAAATGCAGCGAATTATTTCGATAAGGAGTTGTGTTTTCGCGCCTTTGAAAAAGGGCCTCGTGAACTTGTTGATTTGTTGAATGGTTATGTAGAAGAAGTGTGTGAGTTTGAAGAGGGGGTTTTGATTGTAATTAGTTATACTCCGCTTTCTGCCGACGAACTACTCAGTGCGGGTGATCGAATAAAGAGCTTAGTGGTTTGATTTTTTGTCTAGTCAAATTGGTTGGTGTATTGCAGTTTTGATTGCAAACGAAAAGGGGGCAGATTTATTTAAATTAGAGTTTAAAGGCGCACTAAATAAATCTGTCCCCTTTTTCACCTTTTTCATTTACGCAATACCTACTGGGGTAGGAGTTTGGATACAGTCCTGGTTGAAAAATCGTAAAGAGCGTGAGTCTAACGATAAAGACAGGGGCCAAGGGAATTGAGCACAAAGCGGGCGACACAAAGGCCGCCCGGTTTTCACTCAGGACGGATCGGCATTAAGCCTGCGACTGATGACATCCAGCAAATCACACCCATCGCGCAGCGGAATGGCCAGCAAGTGGGCGAAGTCTGAAAGCACTACGGCATCGCTGCTGAGTTGTTCGCGGAAGGCCAGGTTTTCCAGCAGTTGGGTGACGGCCCGAATGCGGTGCACGGCGGCGTCGTGAAGGACGTCGAGAGGTGCCTGGGTGTCGATGATCAGGGCTGGGACGGTGCAGTCGTGGCCGGTTAGGGGCATGTATCTATTCATACTTAACACTCTGTTTTTGGTGGTTGAAGCCACCACTCAATCGTCGCCAAACGAATGGGTGGCAGCTGTACGCAGGTTGGCGAACCGGCAACAGAGTAAACCGGCAGACCCGAAGGTCTCCCGCGCACAGCCGCCATAACGAGCACAGCTTTGCGGGTGCAAAAACACCTGCATGAAGCGGATTGCTTTTGCACTCTGTTGTCAGGTCGCCAAACCTGATCGCCGTATGGGCGACGGCCGGACTATAAGCCCCTCACCCAAAACCGCGCAAGGCATCACAGCAATGGCACAATGCTTCGGGCCATGCCATAAAAATGAGATCCCGCCATCATCGGCACTCTCAAAACCGCTCCACCGTTACCCACAAGGAAGAAATACATGATCAAGTTGTTCTGCAAAGCCGCTGTCGTTCTGTCCCTTGCCACGCTGTTTGGCTGTTCCTCGACGCCGTCGGTGGAGAAGATGCAGGCTGACGTGGCGAACTATTCGCTGCCCAAGGCTGCCGTGGCCGATAAAGGTTTGGTGTACGTCGTGCGCCCTAGCAATGTCGGGATGATGGTGCGGTTCAATGTGTTCCTGGATGACAAGGAAGCCGACTCGGAGATGGGTTACAACCGTGGTAACCAGTACATCTATTTTTTCGTGACGCCGGGCAAACACGTGATCAGCTCCAAGGCTGAAAACTGGGCGGACATGCCGATTGATGTCAAAGCGGGTGAGGTGGTTTACCTCAAGCAGGAAGTCGAAATGGGCTTCGCCGTGGCGCGTAACAGCCTCAAAGCGCTGAGCGAAGTCGAAGGCCGTTACCTGGTCAAGGATGCGTCCTTGGGCACCATTGCCAAAGAAAGCAAATGAGTTGAGCCAGTGTGTCGGCAGGGTCCAGGCTCTGCCGACTTCTCGTATTCACTGCAAACATTAAAGGACTGATGTGAAAAACCTCCTTTTCATTCTCCTCACCACCCTCATCCTCGGCGGCTGCGTCAGCCACCCCCTCACTCCCGAAAACCGCGCGCAGATCAAGACCGTCAAAGTCCTGCCCGTGAAGTGGGAAAAGAACATGGTGTACTTCGGCCGCGAACAGGCCTGGGGCGCGGCCCTGGGTGCCGGGGTTGGCGCGGGTGTTGGCATGGCCAGCGGGGCGTCCAAGGTGGGTACTGCGGCGTTGAGTGGTGCCGGGTTTGCCGGCGGCATGAAGCTTGGGCAGTTGGCCGAGATGCCGACGCCGGTGGCTATTATGACGGTGATGGAGGCGGAAAAACTCGATGTTGGCGTGTTGCTCAAGCAGGGCTTTGTCGATGAGTTGGGTAAGACTTCGACGCTCAAGGTGGTCGGCGACGATGAGCCGGCTGATGCGCAGATCCAGCTGACTGTGTCCGAGTGGGGCTTTCGCCTGACCCAGGGTTTCAGCAGTGTGATTTACCCGACCCTTAACGTGTTAGCGCAGATGGATCGCGGCGATGAGATGGTCTGGCGCACCTTTGAAGCGGTCACGCCGTTTAATGGTCAGAACGTTTATGGCTATACGCCGTTAACCTACCGCACGGACCCTGAAGCTTTGCGCCGGGCGTTGACCGGGATTACGCAGATTTCTGCGCAGTACCTGGTGAAGGAGCTCAAGTAGGGCTGTGCGAAGGCTGGCTGCTGTTGGTGGGCGGGCTTGGACTAATACCAGCCAGGGTTAAACGCAGTTCCCCTGTGGGAGCGGGCTTGCCCGCGAAGGCGGTGTGTCAGTCGCTGCATCTGTTGCTGCACTATCGCTTTCGCAGGCAAGCCAGCTCCCACATTGGATCTTCGTTGCTTTGAGTATTGCGGTCGGCAGTAGGGTAAGCCCCCCACCTATGGCCGAAACAACTTGAGAACCGCTCTCAACCCCGTAAAATGCCGCAGCCGTTGTATCACCGTCTTTCAGGGAAGAATTCAGGCCAGTGCGTTTTCAGGCTGCCTTTCTCCTTGGAAAACCCGGCAACGCTGATTTCCTCACCCAAGGAGCACCCTGTGAAGACACTGTCCAAAATCCTGCTGTCGGGCCTCACCGCCGCGGCGCTGTTGACCGTGGCCGGTTGCGCCACCGAGAGCAACCGCGCGATGCCGGTGGAGCAAGTCGCCAGCGCCCACGTGGCCTATTCCGGCGTGCGTGTGCCGATTGCCGTGGGCAAGTTCGATAACCGCTCCAGCTACATGCGCGGCATCTTCTCCGATGGCGTTGACCGTCTCGGTGGCCAGGCCAAGACCATCCTCATCACCCACTTGCAGCAGACCAACCGCTTCAGCGTGCTGGACCGCGACAACATGGGCGAAATCTCCCAGGAAGCCAAGATCAAAGGCACCGTGCAGAAGCTCAAGGGCGCTGACTATGTGGTGACCGGCGATGTAACCGAGTTCGGCCGTAAAGAAACCGGCGACCGCCAGCTATTCGGCATTCTCGGCCGTGGCAAGACCCAAGTGGCCTACGCCAAAGTCGCGTTGAATATCGTCAACATCAACACCTCCGAAGTGGTGTATTCCACCCAGGGTGCCGGTGAGTACGCGCTGTCCAACCGTGAAGTGATCGGCTTCGGCGGCACCGCCAGCTATGACTCCACCCTCAACGGCAAGGTGCTGGACCTGGCCATGCGCGAAGCGATCAACCGCCTGGTCGACGGCATCAACGCCGGCGCCTGGAACCCGCGTAACTGATCAGCCACACCACAAGGAGCAGTACACGGATGAGCAAGGCAGTGAAATTGGCGCTGACGTTGGCAGCAGTCGCGACGGTAGCCGGGTGCCAGACGGCGCCCCAGCCCCTGTATCAATGGGAGAGCTACCAGCCGCAGGTTTACGAGTACTTCAAGGGCGAGCCCAAGGAAGCGCAGGTGGAAGCACTGGAGCGCGACCTGCAGAAGATCAACGCCAGTGGCCGCAAGGCGCCGCCGGGTTACCACGCGCACCTGGGCATGCTGTACATGAACATGGGTAAGGACGACCAGATGGTGCAGGAGTTTCGCACCGAGAAGGCGCTGTTCCCCGAGTCTGCTGCGTACATGGACTTTCTGTTGAAAAACGCCAAAGCCGGAGTCGCCACTAAATGAGCCTGTTAAAACTCACCGGCGCCTTGCTGGCCCTGGCGTTGCTCGGCGGTTGCGCCGCACCCAAGACGGTTGATTATTCGGCGTACAAACAGGCGCGGCCCAAGTCGATCCTGGTACTGCCGCCGATCAATGAATCGCCGGAAGTGCAGGCGTCTTACAGCCTGGTGTCGCAAGTCACCTACCCGCTGGCCGAAGCCGGCTACTACGTGTTGCCGATTGCCCTGGTGGACGAAACTTTCCGCCAGAACGGCCTCACCACCGCCAACGATGTCCAGGCCGTACAACCGGCCAAGCTGCATGACATCTTTGGTGCGGACGCGGCGCTGTACATCACCATCAGCGAGTACGGCACCCAGTACATGCTGATCTCCAGCGACACCTCGGTGACGGCCTCGGCCAAACTGGTGGACCTGCGCACCGGCACCACCCTGTGGACCGGTTCTGCGCGGGCGTCGAGCGAGGAGGGCAACAACAACGGTGGCGGCCTGGTGGGCATGTTGATCACGGCGGCGGTCAAGCAGGTGATCAACAGCTCCACCGATGCGGCACACCCGATTGCCGGTATCACCAGTGCGCGGTTGCTGTCGGCAGGGCAACGCACCGGCATCTTGTACGGCCCGCGTAACCCCAAATACGGCACAGACTAAGAGAACACCGCCATTCAAATGTGGGAGCTGGCTTGCCTGCGAAAGCGGTGGGCCAGTGCTGGAAAGGCTGGCTGACACACCGCTATCGCAGGCAAGCCAGCTCCCACATTGATCGGGGTGAATTTCGAGGGTTTAACCCGAACCCAACCTATGTCGCGTCTGACCTTGTGAACGGCTCATTCATTCACGAGGTTCAGCCCCATGTCCCGCCCTCTGCTTTACCTGCGTCCCGCTGCCCAAGGCTTCACCGTTACCCTGCTGGTAGCGCTGGCCGGGTGTGGGCTGTCTTCCTCTCCCGAGGTGGCCAAACCGGCACAACCCACCGCCGAGTTGCACAGCGCGCCAGTTGAGGGCGCGATGGCCAAACGCATGGCCATGCCGGCACCGATGGCGGTGCGTGAAATGGCGATGATGAATGACCGCAGCGAACCCCGCGAGCAATACGCCAACCTGCCCGATAACCCCGTGCACCGCGTCGCCGAAACTCCGGTCTCCACCTTCAGCGTGGATGTCGACACGGGCAGCTACGCCAACGTACGGCGCTTCCTCAACCAAGGCCGTCTACCGCCCGAAGGCGCGGTGCGATTGGAGGAAATGGTCAACTACTTTCCCTACAATTACGCGCTGCCCACCGATGGTTCGCCCTTTGGCGTCACCACCGAAGTGGCCACCACGCCATGGAACCCGCGCACAAAACTGCTGCGCATTGGCATCAAGGCCTCCGATAAAACCGTGGCCGAACTGGCGCCCGCCAACCTGGTGTTCCTGGTGGACGTGTCCGGCTCCATGGACCGCCGCGAAGGTTTGCCTATGGTCAAAAGCACGCTGAAATTACTGGTCGATCAACTGCGTGATCAGGACCGCGTGTCACTGGTGGTCTACGCCGGTGAATCCCGCGTGGTGCTCAAGCCCACCTCGGGCAGTGAAAAAGCCAGGATCCGCAACGCCATCGACCAACTCACCGCCGGCGGCTCCACCGCAGGCGCGTCCGGCATCGAGCTGGCCTATCAGATGGCCCGCGAAGGCTTTATCGATCAAGGTATCAACCGCATCCTGCTGGCCACCGACGGCGACTTCAACGTGGGCATCAGCGATTTTGACAGTCTCAAGCAAATGGCCATGGCCCAGCGCAAAAGCGGCGTATCGCTGACCACCCTCGGTTTTGGCGTGGATAACTACAACGAACACTTGATGGAGCAGCTCGCCGACGCGGGCGACGGTAACTACGCCTACATCGACAACCTGCGCGAAGCGCGCAAAGTGCTGGTGGAGCAACTCAGTTCGACCCTGGCGGTGGTGGCCAGGGATGTAAAACTGCAGGTTGAATTCAACCCGGCCCAGGTCAGCGAGTACCGCCTGCTGGGCTATGAAAACCGCGCCCTGAAGCGTGAAGATTTCAACAACGACAAAGTCGATGCCGGCGAGATTGGCGCAGGGCACACAGTGACGGCGCTGTATGAAATCGTGCCCAAGGGCGAGAAGGGCTGGTTGGAACCTCTGCGTTACGCCGCCGCGCCTGCGACCGAAGGCCAATCCGATGAGCTGGCGATGCTACGGGTGCGCTACAAGCCCGCTGCGGGCGGTAACAGCCAGTTAATCGAACGCCCCATCGCCAACCAGGCTACCCCGGCCAGCGACGACCTGCGTTTCGCCGCTGCCGTAGCCGCCTTCGCCCAACAGCTCAAAGGCGATGGCCGCTACACTGGCAGCATGAGTTTGCAGGACACCGCCAAGCTTGCCCGCTCGGCCCGCGGCGATGACCCCTTCGGACTGCGCAACGAATTCGTGCAACTGGTGGAGTTGGCCCAAAGCCTCAAACCCTGATCTCGCTCACAACCAAAATCAAATGTGGGAGGGGGCTTGCTGCTAAAGCTTTTTGTAGGAGCGAGCTTGCTCGCGAAAAACTCACAGGCACCGCGTTTATCCAGCAAGCACGCGTTATCGTTGACGTTCTTTGCGAGCAAGCTCGCTCCTACAGTAATCCTGTTTCGGCTGACCAAAAGGAGTTCGCCCACTATATGGCCGTTCCAGATGACTCACCCAGCGACGAATCGCTGCTGGCCCGCTACCGAACCGGTGACGCAGCCGCCTTCGAAGCCTTGTACACGCGCCACCGCCAGGGCCTGTACCGCTTCCTCGTGTCCCTGTGCAACAAAGCCGAACTGGCCGAAGAAATCTACCAGGACACCTGGCTCAGCCTGATCCGCAGCACCACCCAGCCACAAGGCCGGGCGAGTTTTCGCACGTGGTTGTTCCAGATCGCCCGCAACCGCCTGATCGACCACTGGCGCAAGCACGGCATCCACAACCCCTTGCACGACAGCTACGATGAACAGCTGCACGCACAGCCCGACCAGAGCGCCGGCCCCGAGCAGCAACTGACCCTCAGCCGCGACCAGGCCCGCCTCGACGCCGCCCTGCAAGACCTGCCCGAAGACCAGCGCGAAGTCTTCCTGCTACGCCTGCACGGCGAACTCGAAGTACCGCAAATCGCCACCCTCACCGGCGCCCCGCTGGAAACCGTAAAAAGCCGCCTGCGCTACGCCCTGCAAAAATTGCGGCGCCTGCTGGCCGAGGAGGTACCTGTATGACTGACCCCCGACACACCCCAGACGACGCGCTGCTCCAGCACTTTCGTCAACACAGCACGGGCGAACCGCCCGCGTCCCTCGACGCCTTCATCCTCAACGCCGCCCGCCGCGAAGCCCCGCAGCCGCAACCCAGCCTGTGGCAACGCTGGCTGCAAGCCTGCCAACGCCCGCGCTGGCAAATGGCATTCGCCACCGTCGCCGGGTTGGCACTGATGATCGGCGTGGTCATGCGCTCCCCCGTGCCGCAACCTGAAATCTCCACCGCGACATTCTCCGCGCTGCACCACGAAGAAGCTGCTCACCCGGCGCCGCAAGCGTTTTCCGCACCCGCGCCAATGGCCCGCATGGCCGCAGCGCCCAGGGTTGAAAGCGCGCCGGTTCAAGCCGAAAGCGCAGTGGCAGATCAGCCAACGGCAAAACTCAGCGAACGGGCGCTGCCTACGTTGGAAGAAGGCCTGCAGGAAATTGTGAACCTGCGTCGAGCGGGGGAAACCAAGGCGGCGGACGAGAAACTGCTGGCGCTGTACCAACGCTTCCCCCAGGAGGACTTGCCGGCGCGCTTAGAAGCACTGCAAACGCGTTAAACCTTCCGCCACAAAAAAGCCCCAGGCCTGTCGACCTGGGGCTTTTTATTACAACGCGCCGTAGGCTCGGGACCACGCCACCGTGTCCGTGAGGGTCTGCTCCAGCACGCGAAAACTCAGCCCCAGTTCCTCTTCACTTTTGCGGTGGTCAAAGCGGGTACGGTGCTCCTCGCGTATCAACAGCCGCAACGTCGCCATGCTCAGCAAAATGGGCTTTCCAGTCACGTACGCGTAGGCCTCTTGCACCGCTGCCAACAGATACAGCGCGGGCAGCGGCAGTTGGCGGGAGGGCACCTTGACCTCGGCAATACGCCCCAGCACCGGCATCAGCTGGCGCATGGTCAAGTTGCGACCGGCCGCGAGATAACGCTCGCCCCGACGCCCGCTCTGGGCGGCAGCAATGTGCGCCCAGGCCACATCGCGGGCATCGACCAGCGAAAAGGTGCCAGGAATCAGCCCCGGCAACTTGCCGTTGATCACGTCCCTCACGAACTGCCCCGAAGACGTCGGCCCACGGTCACCCGGCCCCCACATCCAACCGGGCAAGACCATGCAGGCGTGCATCTGCGGGTGGCTTTCAAGAAACCTCAACACCTCCCGCTCAGCCAGGATCTTGCTGCGGTAGTAGTCGTCCGCATCGGCTTCGGCCCGCAGGCACGTCTCGTCGATCGGCGTACCGGGGGCACCGTCGAGCACGGCAATCGACGAGGTATGCACAAACCGTCGCACACCCGCGTCATACGCCTGTTGCAGCAGAGCTCGCGTACCGACGACATTGATCTTATCCAGTTCCTCCCAATGGCTGCCGCCCTTGTAGTTATCGCGAAAAAACGCCGCGCAGTGAAACACCGTATCGCAGCCTTGCAACGCCGCCGCGAAGGCATCCACATCCGCCATGTCCCCCACCACCTGCTCCACGCCCGGCACATCGCCGAACTGCTGCGCACCCTTGACCGCCGAGCGCACCAGCGCCTTCACCGCATAACCCCGTGCGACCAGCTCCCGTACCAGGTTATTGCCCAGCAAGCCGGTGGCACCGGTCACAAAGGTGCTGCGCAAGCGATTGGGGATCGTGTTCATACAGGCCATTCCATTTGTTGAGAAGGCCAGTAGATATACCCGCGAGCCCGCGCCGTAAAAACAGCGCCTGCGGCATAATGGCTTTGCACATCTGCACACCAGGGAAGCGCGGAGATATGGCATTGCAGGCAAATTGGGACGATCTTCGACTGCTGCTGGCAGTCTCACGGCGCGGCAGCTTTTTACAGGCAGGCCAATTACTCGGTATCGCGGCCTCTACCGTCTCCCGCCGCCTCACCCAACTGGAAACCGCCCTGGGCGAGCCACTGGTGGAACGCGGCGTGGAAGGCTGCCGGCTCACCTCCCGAGGCCAAGCCCTGGTGGACGTCGCCCTGGCGGCTGAATCCGGCCTGCGACGCCAGGCCCCCGTCGACGGCACGCCAGCAACCCTCAGCGGCACCGTGCTGGTGAGCGCTGGCGAAGGCTTTTCCGCCAGCGTGCTCGAAGCCGCCAGCCGCTTCACAGCGCAGCACCCAGGCTGCTCCGTAGAACTGCAGGTCACCACCGACTTCCACAAAATCGTACGAGGTGTGGCCGACATCGCCATACGCACTGCACAACTGGGCGAACCCTCACTTATCTATCGGGGGCTCGGCAAACTCGCTTACGGCGTGTTCGCTACCGCCGAATACCTGCAACGGTTTCCTGCGCTAACGCCAGCCACTGCCGCCAGTATTGCCTTGCTGCCGCCGCTGGATCTGCTACCGCAAATGCGCGCTGCGAAAGCTGCGGGGCTGGACCATGCGCCGATTAGGGTGAGTTCGTTTGCGGTGCAGCTTGAGTCGGTGAAGCGGGGGATGGGGGTGGCGGTGTTGCCGCGTATTTTGGCGACGGGGTTGAGTGAGGTTTTTCAGGAGATAGAACTGCCGGCGATGGAGGTTTATTTGGTTACGCGGCCGCAGGCGTTGAAGCAGGGGCATATTCAGGGGTTTTTTGGGGTGTTGGAGGGGGTGTTGCGGGAGGGGTTGAAGGGGAGGTGTGGTGAATCGCGGTACAGGGCATAACGGCAAAAAGCTATAAGTCGCCGGGTAGGGGCGTTTTTTAATGAAAGTCCGGCGTCATTGGCGTGCCGCTCCGAGTTATTTTGATTAAAAAATGATCTATTTTTAGCTTTTTGGGTATATTTAGCTGTTCAGCTAAAGATGTGATTTGAGCTAACCTATTGCTCGTATCTGAAGTTTTGCTGCCCAGCTAAAGAGGACTAGAGCTAAGGTATGGAAAGACATCATGATTGGGGCTCCAAGGTTGAACGTGAAGTCTTGGATGGGTTGGTGCGTAGTCTCACTGAGGTCTTCGGGGATGAGGCGCGTCTTTATATGCACTCAGATCTCGACTTTTATCAAGGGCATGAAGGCGTGACTGCGGGGCCTGACGGTGTAATAGAACTGAGAACTTCTGCCACAGCGCTAAAGATCCTCGTCGAGGTCATTGGCAGTGCCTATCCCCGCGACATCCGAGACGCGGTCTGGCGGTTGGACAGTTTTGAACGAAGTCGCCCCCACGAGGAGGGCAGTGTTCGGATGATTGCAGCGCAATCGTTGAGCCCTGGCGCAAAGAAAGAATTGAAAGAGAGAGACATCGCCTTTTTTGAGCTAGGCGGAAGCCTTTACCTCAAACATGACTACTGGCTAATTGATATACAAAGACCATCAAAACCCCGAGCCTTGAAGCAAGCGACACAGCTTTTTACGGGTGCTCGTGAAAACGTCATTCATTCGCTGCTAATGCACTGCCATGAATGGCTGACGGGGGCTGAGTTATCGGAATTAGCAAAAACCTCTCAGTACACATGTTCACTGGTGCTTCAAGAGCTAACGCAACGCGAATGGTGCGAATCTATAGGTGGGGGCCCGACGCATCGCAGACGGTTGGTCAACCCAGGAGCTTTGCTCGACGCGTGGGCCGAGCAGTGGCAGACACGAACACGTGAGCGCTCATCCACTTGGTATACGTTTGTGGAAAACCCGAGGCACCTGCTTGCACGGATTGCCGAAACGATCGTCGAAAAGCAGGTCGATTTTCCATGGGCGTTTACAGGTGCGGCTGCAGGCAATGTATTAGCGCCATTGCTAACAAGCATAGACACGGTCGACCTGATTATCCCTAAGGGATATACAGATGATATGGCGGATATGCTCAGGCTCAAGCCCGTAAAAAAAGGCGCGAACGTAACCATCACTGAGCGTGAAGGCGCTAGCCTGCTTTTTACACAACCGTATCCTGAATATCCTGCATATTTTGCCAGCCCATACATTCAGTATCTTGATCTCCTTGATGGGCGAGGGAGAAACAAGGAGTTGGCTGAGCACATCAGAAATCTTTTGGAGGTTGAATGGGCAAGGAATTGAAACCTCGTACGGCTGCTGGGTACGACGCTGATGTGACGAGCGCATGTGAGAGGACCTTACTTACACTACTCAGTGCGTTCGGTAACTTGAAGGATACATTACGTCTAGTCGGCGGATTGGTGCCTCGATACCTGACTCCCGAGGCGCCACCAGAGGTGCCATTGCACGTGGGTACATCTGATGTAGACATTGTGCTCAACCTGGAAATTCTCGCGACCGGCGATGAATACGTCAGCCTCGCCGATCAGTTGAAGGCGCGCGGCTTTCTACGCTGGGTTGAGGATGGCAAACCCACGTCTTGGCGATGGCGCAGGCAGGTTGATGAACATATTGAGGTCGTCGTGGAGTTGTTGCGTGATGCCGGAGACGAGCAGCCTGGAAAGGCGGTAAGCGTCAGCGGTGAGCACGTTTCGGCACTGACCATTAAACACGCCAGAATCGTGCACGATTGGTATCAAGAAAGAGAGGTGGGCGCTCAATTGCTTGATGGTGGAGGAGTGTCGGTCGATACCGTACGTTTCGCAGACGTGCCTGCATTCGTAATTCTGAAGGCTATTGCTCTTGATCAGCGGCAAGAGAACAAGGATGCGGCAGATCTCATCCATGTAGTTCGGTACACAGGCTCACTTGAAAGTGTGGCTGGGCTTTTTGTGGAGCGAATTCGTACGGGGAAGCATCAAGAGGCCGTGAGAGATGGGTTGGCTGCATTATCCCGGCGCTTCGGCGATGATGAATTCAGCGATGGTTTTGAAAAGGTAGGAGCAGTCGCTTATGCAAGGTTCCATGGCGACGAGGATGAAGACGAACTGATCAGGGCGCAGCGTTATGCAGCAGGCTTGATTCAAGGTTTACTCGCTGAAATCGAAGCTCAGATGGCGAAAGCTGTTTGACTCAGGCTGTTCAATTACCTGGGTACTGCACATTACTCATAACGCCGACCTCTACAATTTCAAAGCGACTTAAAGCATCCATCCGGTAGATAAAACATCAAAAACAAAAAAGCCCCAGATCTCCCGACCTGAGGCTTTTCTTTTCATATCTGGTGCACCCGGCGGGATTCGAACCCACGACCCCTGCCTTCGGAGGGCAGTACTCTATCCAGCTGAGCTACGGATGCTTGTGCGGGCGACATCATACCCATGTCGACCTGATGCGTCCATTCCGGCATTCCCCCCGCCCCCTGTCGTCCATTTCCGACAAAAAATGGCTAATCGCCACCCTCATTCACAACTCCCCGCGCCGCACGTCCCTTTGTTTGCTTTGCTCTTGTGGCTTTAACCCGCTTCCACGCCGCAATTCCTCAGGTGAACGCATGCATTCCAAAGGAACCGTGATGCTCGATCTCCCGCTCAGACAAACCCTGCTGGCTCGCTCCGATTTGTTTCGAGGTATGCCGGAGCATCTCTTGCGCTACGTCGCCACCCATATGGTGGAGCGCACGCTGGATGATCGTGAGCTGTTGTATTTCAAGGATGACACCCTCGAATTCATTGCGTTGGTGGTGGAGGGCCGGATTTATTCGGTGGTGCATGGGCCGGATGGGCGCGAGCAGATTATCGGCAGTACCGGGGCGGGGCAGGTGGTGGGGGAGACGGCGTTGATCAAGGATCATGGGCGCGAGTCTTCCACTTTTGCCAGCGGGCCTACGCGGTTGTTGCAGTTGGGGAGCCGGCATTTTGCTGTGTTGTTTGAGGAGCCGGTGTTTCTGCGGCGTTTGTTGATGCTGATGATGCTGCGGTTGCTGCACGCCATCGAATTGCTGGAGTTGGTATGCCTGCATCGGCTGGAGTCGCGGTTGGCGCGGTTTCTGTTGGCCAACCTGGGTGAGATTGACCTGGCGTTGGCTTTGCCCAGTGTGTCGTTGCCCGCGAGCCAAGGGGTGTTGGCGTCGATGCTGAATACCAGCCGCCCCAAGCTGAATGTGCAACTGCAAGTATGGCGGCGCAGTGGGGTGATCAGCGGCGATCTGGAGCGCATGGTGATCAATGATGTTGAGCATTTGAGGCGCAAGGCTTTTGCGCTGAATTAGTTGTGGCGGTGTTCCCCAGGTAACAGCGTACCCCCGTCGAGCCCTCGCAGACTGGCCCTTCATCAAGGATGCACAGGAGTGCTGGCGATGGGGATGACTGTTCAGTTCAAGGATCAATGGGCCGCCGATGACCGTTTGTTCGAAGCGAGTTGGCGCGCTGTGCACGGCGAGCTCAGGCGCCGGGCGTTGCGGCGGGCCAAGGGCAATCTGGATCAGGGCCAGGAGTGGTTGGCGGCCACGGCGATCAAGGCCCTGTTGTTTTTTCGGCGCTCGCCGGAGCGCATTCGTGACCCCGAGGGGTTTCTGTTTCTGGTGCTCGATCATGTGTTTCTCGACAGCCTGCGGCGCAGCAAGCGCGAGGGGCGGCTGTTCGATGATTCGGTGGACCTTGAGCACGATCACCTGGCCGCGCTCGCCGCGCCCTGCGCTTCGGTGCTGGAGCGGGTGGAGTGTTATGAGCGCCTGGAGCAGCTCGAGGCGCACGTCGCACGATTACCGCTGTTGCAGCAGCGCTTGTTCGAGATGCGTTTTGTCGATGACCTGCCTTACCCGCAAATCGCCGCCGAGTTGCACGTGAAGCTGCCGCTGGTGCGCAAGCGTGTGCAACTGCTGCGCGATGCGTTGCGCTGAAGGTGATTCACACATGTTGGCGTGGGGCGTTCTAGTGGTATGAGCGCAGCACGCCGCCGCTATCCACACCCAAACCTGGGTGAATGCCATCAAGGAGAGATGTATGACAGAGGTCAACAGCCAGATCACCGACGCGGTCACTCAAACCAACGTCAAGGTGGTAGCCGAGGCGCCGGCCCAGGCCATCGCGTCGCTGTACCAGGTGGCCAGCAGCGCGGCGGGCCTGTCGTTGCAGAACGCGGTCAACAGCCAGCAGGCGATGAATCAGATTTCCAACGCGGTGATCTCCAAGGCCGTGGCGCTGATCATGCAGATTGGCGAGAAGGGCTGAGCCCTCGGGAGATCGATTATGTCGTGGTTCAGCAGAAAGAAACCCGCCGCCTCCCAAGCAACGCCCGCCGCCGATCCACCTGCGCCGGCGCCTACCGCACCGGCCTCGCGCTCAATCATGGCGCGCATGAACGAGCACCTGCTCAACCAGGTGAGCGCGCCGTCATCCGACAGCACGGCGGCGCTCAATAGCCAGATCGTGCAGGCGGTGCAGTTCACCAATTCGCAGAACTTTGCCTATGCGCCGGCGCAGATCGCGGTGCCGGCCGACATGATGATTAGCCAGGCGGCCGGGCTGGTGGCGCAGGCGGCGGCGGGGTACTTCGACGGGGTCAGCAAGATCGCGTTGGCGGCCCAGGCCGTGCTGCTCCAGCAAATGACCGAGAACATCGTCAAGGACAACCTGCCAGCCGCTGCCGAAGACGCCCTGGGCGCCTTGGTCACGGACCTGCTGGTAGGCGCCGCTGCCGCCGTGGCTGCCGCTGCCGGGGCGATGGAAGCCGAAGCCGCCAGCGTGGCCATCGACAAGATCGACCAGAGCATCGCCAAGTACGCCAGCACCCTGGCCAACCGGGCCGCGCCAGCGGCTTGAACCGAGCACAGCGCTTCAGCGTTCTGCTGGGGCGGTGCAACAGCAACTTGAAAGCAACTTTTCTTGAGTGAGGAGCGACATCATGCAGCCTGGAGATATTATTTTTTCCGTCAAACAAGATGACGACAGCGCAACGCGGGCGTTTATCAAAGCCGGTCAACTGGTCAAGGCCAAGGTGTTCTCGCAGGACACGACCTACCTGAATGTGGTTCACCCAGCGATTGCGGTGAGTGACACGATGGTGATCGAAAGTGTCGGCAGTGGCCTGGCCCTGACCGACCTGAGCCTGGAAAAACCGCCGCGCTCGGCGATGGTGTTTTCCTGTGTGGATACCGAACTGGGCGAGGCGGCGACGGTGGCTGCCAAGCAGTTCTATTTCGACAAGATCGGCGGTGATATTCGGGGCCGCTACAGCGTGTGGAACGCGATGATCTCAGCCTTTCGGCGCTGGACTTCCGATACCAGCCTGGTGACGCGGATCAACGAGTCTATCGACATTGGCAGCGGGTCCTTTTGTTCGCAATTCGCGGCCAACTGCTATGAAGTCGGCAACCTCTACAACGAGGCCAACCTGCTACCGCCTCCGCCTGCCATTTTCCCCAACCAGCCCAGCGCCATAACGCCTGCGGAGTTGGCGACCTTCTGTGATTCGTCGCCGCACTTTTACTTTGCCGGTTTCTGGCAGGACAACGTTGAGGTGCGGCTTTAGCGGGCGTGTCGCCGCCAAGGCAGCCCCTAAGGAGGTCGCTATGCAACCCTCGGTCCTGTCCACCGACGACCGCCAACGGCTCGAAGCAATGCTGCGCAACCCGCAGGTATTCACCGGAACGCCCCAGGCCATCGTCGACGAAACCCTCAAGCGCGCCACCCAGGTGCTTGAGCAATCGAAGGCCAACGAACAAGCGCTCAAGACCGCTGCCCAGCAACGTGAAGCGGCCCTGCGACAGGTGTTGGACGGCGCAGCTCCCGACCAGGACGCGCAACGCAAGGAAGTGCAGGCACTGATCCAAGGGTTGATCGCCCAGATTGAAGCGGCGTTGGGTCCCGCAGCGAAACCCTAAACCAGGTTTCACAGCGCCTGTTTCGCAACGTTCATTGATGAACACGGAATGCACCGTGTACTAAATAAGGAAATTGATCATGCCATTAGTCAACGAGCAAATTACCGACGCGGTCACCCAGACCAACGTCAAAGTGGTGGCCGAATCGCCTGCGATGGCGATGAGCACTATCTATCAATCTATGGCGCAGGCCACGGCGATTCTGTTCCAGAACGCGGTGTCGGCCCAGCAGCAGCAAAACACCCTGGCCCAGGCGGCCACCAACCAGGGCGTGATGCAGATCTACAGCGTCGATACCACCGCAGGTGCGGCGGCCACCGAGAAAGTCGCCCAGGGCGGCGTGTCGGATAACCTCACCAGCCTGTTGACCGTGCTCAAGTCGTTTCAGCCTTAAGCACTGAGCAATAACGGATGTTGTTCTTTCTCAACCCAGGAGTTTCCACCATGAGTACAGTCAGCCCGCAAATCACCGATGCCGTCACCCAGACCAACGTCAAGGTGGTTGCCGAATCACCCGCAATGGCCATGAGCACCATCTACCAATCCATGGGCCAGGCCACGGCGATTCTGTTCCAGAACTCGGTCTCGGCCCAACAGCAACAAAACACCCTGGCCCAAGCCGCCACCAACCAGGGCGTGATGCAGATCTACAGCGTCGACACCACCGCTGGCGCCGCCGCCACCGAAAAAGTCGCCCAGGGCGGCGTGGCCGACAACTTGACCAGCCTGCTGGCCGTGCTCAAGTCGTTCCAACCTTAAGCTGCAAAGCCCCCAACAGCCCCGGCGCCCACAAGGCTCCGGGGCTGTTGCCGTGTGTGCGTTTGATCCGAAAGATGAGCCCGATGCGCCATAATCGTTCTTTTTTTCGAACAGACTATTGCCCTGCACCCCCATTGATCCTAGGATTCGTTTGAGATTTCAAACGCTCTGTCTCCCGTGCGCTTTTCACCTATCCTGGCGTGCTGGACTGATTTCCCTGACGGCAGCCCAGGTTGATGTCGTGTAGGAGCGAGCTTGCTCGCGAAAATCGTTAACGATGACGTCGCGCTTCTGGTTTTACGCGGCGCCTTTGAATTTTTCGCCAGCAAGCTCGCTCCTACAAAGACATCGCCCACAAGGCGCCTTTCAACAACTCTAATTCGCTCCGCGTGCGCGCGGTGCTGTTAAGGAAAGCCGACATGCAGCTTAAAGACACCCAGTTGTTCCGCCAGCAAGCCTTCATTGATGGCGCTTGGGTCGATGCGGACAATGGTCAAACCATCAAGGTCAACAACCCAGCCACGGGCGAGATTCTCGGCACCGTGCCGAAGATGGGCGCCGCGGAAACCCGCCGCGCCATCGAAGCCGCCGACAAGGCCCTGCCAGCCTGGCGCGCACTCACCGCCAAGGAGCGCGCCAACAAGCTGCGCCGCTGGTTTGAGCTACTGATCGAAAACCAGGACGACCTCGGCCGCCTGATGACCCTCGAACAAGGCAAGCCGCTGGCCGAAGCCAAGGGCGAAATCGTCTACGCCGCGTCCTTTATCGAGTGGTTCGCCGAAGAAGCCAAGCGCATCTACGGTGACGTGATCCCCGGCCACCAGCCCGACAAGCGCCTGATCGTGATCAAGCAGCCTATCGGCGTGACCGCAGCCATCACCCCGTGGAACTTCCCTGCGGCGATGATCACCCGCAAAGCCGGCCCGGCCCTGGCCGCCGGTTGCACCATGGTGATCAAGCCCGCCTCGCAAACTCCGTTCTCGGCCCTGGCCCTGGTTGAGCTGGCGCACCGCGCCGGTATCCCCAAAGGCGTGCTCAGCGTAGTCACCGGCAGCGCTGGCGACATCGGTGGCGAGCTGACCAGCAACCCCATCGTGCGTAAATTGTCCTTCACCGGCTCGACCGAAATTGGTCGCCAGCTGATGGCCGAATGCGCCAAGGACATCAAGAAAGTTTCCCTGGAGCTGGGCGGTAACGCGCCGTTCATCGTGTTCGACGACGCCGACCTGGATAAGGCCGTCGAAGGCGCGATCATCTCCAAGTACCGTAACAACGGCCAGACCTGCGTCTGCGCCAACCGCCTGTACATTCAGGATTCGGTGTACGACGCCTTCGCTGAAAAGCTCAAGGTAGCGGTGACCAAACTGAAGATCGGTAACGGCCTGGAAGACGGCACCACCACCGGCCCGCTGATCGACGAAAAAGCCGTGGCCAAGGTGCAGGAACATATCGCTGATGCCCTGAGCAAAGGCGCCAAGCTGTTGGCCGGTGGCAAGGTGATGGAAGGCAACTTCTTCGAACCGACCATCCTGGTCGACGTGCCGAAAAACGCCGCCGTCGCCAAGGAAGAAACCTTCGGCCCGCTGGCGCCGCTGTTCCGCTTCAAAGACGAAGCCGAAGTGATCGCCATGTCCAACGACACCGAGTTCGGCCTGGCTTCCTACTTCTACGCCCGCGACCTGGGCCGTGTGTTCCGTGTGGCCGAGGCCCTAGAATACGGTATGGTCGGCGTCAACACCGGGTTGATCTCCAACGAAGTGGCGCCGTTCGGCGGCATCAAGGCCTCGGGCCTGGGCCGTGAAGGCTCCAAGTACGGGATCGAGGACTACCTGGAAATCAAATACCTCTGCCTGGGCATCTAAGGCACGGGATTGCAGTAAACGCAGAGGGCACGAGAGCGCTGCCCCTTTGCGTGTTTCACATGGTTATTCGCAGTGGCCGGGAAAGCTGTGGCAGTCGATCATCGCATGCTGCCGTAGTTGCCTCCCCGCCACCTATCCTTGAGCCACGCCGCCCGATGAGCGGCGAATGAGGACTTTATGAGCAAGACCAACGCATCCCTGATGAAACGCCGCGAAGCCGCTGTACCGCGCGGTGTTGGCCAGATTCACCCGATCTTCGCCGACTCCGCGAAGAACGCCACCGTGACCGACGTTGAAGGTCGCGAGTTCATCGACTTCGCCGGTGGTATCGCCGTGCTGAACACCGGCCACGTGCACCCCAAAATCATCGCGGCCGTGACCGAGCAACTCAACAAGCTGACCCACACCTGCTTCCAGGTATTGGCCTACGAGCCCTACGTAGAAGTGTGCGAGAAAGTCGCCGCCAAGGTGCCAGGTGATTTCGCCAAGAAAACCCTGCTGGTCACCACCGGTTCCGAAGCGGTAGAAAACGCCGTGAAAATCGCCCGCGCCGCCACGGGCCGTGCCGGTGTGATCGCCTTCACCGGTGCTTACCACGGCCGTACCATGATGACCCTGGGCCTCACCGGTAAGGTGGTGCCTTACTCGGCCGGCATGGGCCTGATGCCAGGTGGCGTGTTCCGTGCGCTGTACCCTAACGAACTGCACGGTGTGAGCGTCGACGACTCCATCGCCAGCATCGAGCGCATTTTCAAGAACGATGCCGAGCCGCGTGATATCGCCGCCATCATCATCGAGCCGGTGCAGGGCGAAGGCGGTTTCTACGTCGCGCCAAAAGCCTTCATGAAGCGCCTGCGCGAACTGTGCGACAAGCACGGTATCCTGCTGATTGCCGACGAAGTGCAAACCGGTGCCGGGCGTACCGGTACCTTCTTCGCCATGGAACAGATGGGCGTTGCCGCCGACCTGACCACCTTCGCCAAATCCATCGCCGGCGGCTTCCCGCTGGCCGGTGTGTGCGGCAAGGCCGAATACATGGATGCCATCGCCCCGGGTGGCCTGGGCGGCACCTATGCCGGTAGCCCGATCGCCTGCGCCGCGGCCCTGGCCGTGATGGAAGTGTTCGAAGAAGAACACCTGCTGGACCGCTGCAAGGCCGTGGGCGAGCGCCTGGTGACTGGCCTCAAGGCTATCCAGGCCAAGTACCCGGTGATCGGCGAAGTGCGTGCCTTGGGCGCGATGATCGCGGTCGAGCTGTTCGAAGACGGCGATACCCACAAGCCAAACGCTGCCGCTGTTGCCTCCGTGGTGGCCAAGGCGCGTGACAAGGGCCTGATCCTGCTGTCCTGCGGTACCTACGGCAACGTATTGCGCGTACTGGTGCCCCTGACCTCGCCGGACGAGCAGTTGGACAAAGGCCTGGCGATCATCGAAGAGTGCTTCTCCGAACTCTGACACGCCCCTGTAGGAGCGAGCTTGCTCGCGAAAAAAACCCAGGCACCGCGTTTCAAAGGCTGCCCGCGTTTTCGTTGACGACCTTTGCGAGCAAGCTCGCTCCTACAAAAAGAAAAAGCAAAAAAACCGCTTCGGCGGTTTTTTTGTGCCTGCTTCATTGTACGCACGCGCCTGCATTGTCTAAGGTGCAAGCATTGCCGATGGAGCGTGCTGGATGACTGCTGTTGATTTACCCGCTGTACCCCGAGTGTTAATCGCCGAAGCAGACCCTTGGTCGCGGGACCTGCTCAAGCAAGTGCTGCTGAATGTGCGCTGTGACGCACGGCTGGATGTGTGCGCCGATGGGCAGCACGCCGCCACGCTGTTGGGCGAAAAAACCTATGACCTGATCCTCGCGGATTGGGAGCTGCCGGGCGTGGATGGCCTGAGCCTGCTGCGCAGCGTGCGCCAGAAGCGTCGCTCGCTGCCGTTTATCTTGCTGAGCAGTCGCAACGACAGCGCCAGCGTGCGCGAAGCCTTGCCCCTGGCGCCCACCGCCTACCTCACCCGCCCACTGAACATGGAAAGCCTGACCCAGCGCCTGCAAGACCTGCTGCTCAACGAAGGCGAAAGCGTGTACTGCGAGATCCCACCGCTGGCGCCGGGCATGACCCTGCCCGCCTTCCTGGAGCGGCGCCGTGAGGTCTGCGATGGGGCGCCACTGCGCGTGGATGTGAAAGCGGCCGTGCAACACAGCCTCGGCCCCGAAGGCCTGGACCTCAAGCAGTTGGAAGACCAGGTACACAGCGACCCGCAAATCACCGCCGTACTGATCGCCGCCGCCAACAGCGCCGGCTACCACGGCACGCCGGTGCAGACCCTGCCAGAAGCCCTGCATAAGTTGGTGCCCGGCCAGAGCATGAACCTCATCCTCGGCCTGGCGCTCAAGCACAACGTAGTGTTGGGTGACCCTGGGCTGGTGGCCTACGCCGAGCGGCACTGGCAACTGTCCCAGGACAGCGCCGACTACGCCCGGCGCCTGGCGCGCATGCTGGAGCTCGATCACGAGCGTTGCTACAGCGCCTGCATCCTGCACCGCTTGGGCGACCTGGCTTTGTTGCGCTGCCTGGAAGACTGGCGCCAGGGCGGCGGCGCCCTGGATGACCAAACCATCGGCGAATCCCTCGACGCCTTTGGCGCCGCCTACGGTTCGGCATTGCGCACACGTTGGCGCTTGCCGCTGGAGTTGCGGCAGTTGATCGCGGGGATCTATTCACTTGAAGGCGGGGTGTATTCGCGCGAAGCCCTGGTGGTGAACCTGGCGGTGCAAATGGCGCGGCTGACCGAGCACGAAGGGCTCGAAGAACTGGCAGGCAGCAAGACCGCACGGCTGCTCAAGGTCGGCCTGCCGGAACTCACCCGAGTACGCAAAACCTGAAACACACACCGAACAACTGTGGGAGCTGGCTTGCCTGCGATAGCGGTGTGTCAGTCAAGACGCCATCGCAGGCAAGCCAGCTCCCACAGTTGACCGGTGTTAACCGGCGATAACGCGGTTCTTGCCTTGGCGCTTGGCCTCGTACATCGCCGCATCCGCTCGCGCAAACAGGCCGTCGAGGGTGGAGTCATCTTCGCGCAGGCCGGCCAGGCCCTGGCTGACGGTCACGTTGAATTCATGCCCCTCATAGCTGAACACCAACGCCTGGATCTCCTTGCCCAACCGTTCGGCCACCTGCAGGGCCATCTCCGGTGGGCAACCCGGCAGCACAGCAGCAAATTCTTCGCCGCCAACGCGCCCGAACAGGTCGCCACGGCGCAATACCCCGCGACCGCTCTCGGCGATGCGCCGCAGCACCTGGTCGCCTTCCAGGTGGCCGTAGGTGTCGTTGATGTCTTTGAAGTCATCGATGTCCAGCAACAGGAACGCCAGCGGCGTGCCTTGCGCGCAGGCATTGTCGAACGCCTGGTTGGCGAGTTCGAAGAAGTGTCGGCGGTTGCTGCTTTGGGTCAGTACGTCGGTGGTGGCGAGGCGATGCAGTTCCAGCTCAAGTTGCTTCTTTTCGGTGATGTCTTCGGCGATGCCCACCACGATCAGCGCTTCACCGGGTACCACTTGCTGATTGATGTAGCACTTGTCGCTCAACCAGCGGATCTGCCCGTCAGCGGTGATGATGCGGTACTCGCGGTCCTCCACGGCGCCCTGTTCCAGCACGCGGGCCAGGCTGTGCTCGGCGTAGTCGAGGTCTTCGGGGTGGACGCTGTTGCGCCATTCACGGTGGTCGGCCAGCAGCAGGCCGGCGGAGCGGCCAAACAGGCGCTCGTAGGCCGGGCTCACATACAGCACGCGGCGTGTTTCCCAGTCGATGGCCCAGAGCACGGCGTTCACGCTGACCAGCAGGGAGCTGAGCAGTTGCTCGCGCTCACTCAGCCGCTCGACTTCACCTTGAGCATGCATAAGCGCCAACAGGGTCGCCGCCGCGGCCGGGCGCGGCGGCTCTGCGGTGGGCACATCGGGCAGGCTGGGCTTTTCGTGAACCATCGGTACAACTCTCTCTGGGCGCGCCGCAGGTGCAAAAGCGGTCACTACAAGGGGTCACCATGATGGCGAAGTGTTCTTTGAGAGAGGGGAATTGCGGTGAAGTTCCGTGAACGGCGTGGATTGACGGTGCCCGGAAAATGGCGCCAAAAAGCCAGTGCGTGGGAGGGCGAACCCTCCCACGGCGCCCTCACGCCGCTGTAGGACGCAGCGAGTAAGTCTTCAACTGGTGGGCAAAATCGCGCAGGGATTGGATGCCGCTGGCCTCGGCCTCATGCACCCATTCCTTGATCGCAGCCAGCATGTCGTGGCCGTTGGAACTGGTCTTGAGCCAGATCTGCTGCAGCGCCAGGCGCTTTTCGTAGATCACGGTCAGGGCATGGCTGTGTTCCAGCATGCTCTGGATGCGCAGGTGGTGGCGGTCTTCCAGCAAGCTGGTTTCCCGCGACAACAGGCGCTTGGCGCGATGGAACTGGTGGCGCACTGAATGATCGACTTTCTCCAGCTCCTGCTTGACCAGTGGGCCAATCACCAACTTGCGGTATTGGGCCATGATCTGGAAGCGGTTGTTGAGGATCGCCATGGCGGTGTCCATGTCCAGGCTGCCCTTGCCTTCCACGCGGTGGGCGATGGGCGCTACACGCTGCACCTTGGCCAGGCGCAGGAAGCTGAACACTTTGATCCAGGCCCAACCCAGGTCGAATTCCCACTTCTTCACCGACAGCTTCGCCGAGTTGGGGTAGGTGTGGTGGTTGTTGTGCAGCTCTTCGCCGCCGACGATGATGCCCCACGGCACCAGGTTGGTGGCGGCGTCACGGCATTCGAAGTTGCGATAGCCCACGGCATGCCCCAGGCCATTGATCACGCCGGCGGCCCAGAATGGGATCCACATCATCTGGATCGCCCAGATGGTGATACCGATGGTGCCGAACAGCAGCAGGTCGATCACGCCCATGAGCGCCACGCCCAACAGCGGGTAGCGCGTGTAGAGCTTGCGTTCGATCCAGTCGTCCGGGCAGTTCTTGCCGTAGATGCGCAGGGTCTCGGGGTTTTCCGCCTCGGCGCGGTACAGCTCGGCACCTTTGCGCAGCACGGTGGACAAGCCCTTGATCACCGGGCTGTGCGGGTCATCGACGGTTTCGCACTTGGCGTGGTGTTTGCGGTGGATGGCGGTCCACTCGCGGGTGTTCTGCGCCGTGGTCAGCCACAGCCAGAAGCGGAAGAAGTGTTTAAGGCCGGCATTGAGCTCGAGCGAGCGATGGGCCGAATAACGGTGCAGATAGACAGTGACCCCAATAATGGTCACGTGGGTCATCAACAGCGTGACTGCCACCAGTTGCCAGGCGGACAGATCAAGAAAACCGTTGTACCACATAGGCTGTATGGCCCTCAGATAAAGTAAAAAACAGCACCCGCATTATCACTTCCTTTGCAGATAAAACCAGTCACCGTTTCAGATAAGACTTACAAAGTGTTTCCTACTCTATAATCCGGATTCTTTGTAGGGCGATTCTGGTTATTTAGTAAGGATTACTAAGCATATGCTGTTTTCATACCGAGGTGCCCTACGTGCGGGGTTGGTATACCTGCTGGTTTCTATCGTTTGGCTCCAGCTCAGCAATTACCTATTAATCAACTTTATCGATGAACCCATGGAGCTGGGGCACTGGCTGCAGGCGCGTGGATACGTGGGGGTCAGCCTCAGCGCGTTGCTCATTTACTGGATAGGCCGGCGTTTTGCCCGCGCCCACGCGTTGCAACAACCCCTGAAAGAGAATCGCGAGCGCCTGCGCCAGGCCGCTGCGGTGTTCGATTGCACCCGCGAAGGGGTGCTGGTCACCGATACCCAGGGGCTGATCGTGCACGTCAACCGCGCGTTCATGGAGATCACCGGCTACCAGCGCCACGACGTGATGGGCCAGCGGCCAAGCCTGTTCAAGTCCGGGCGCCACTCGGCGCATTTCTACCAGCACATGTTCCAGGCCCTGGAAAGCACCGGCGAATGGAGCGGCGAAATCTGGAACCGACGTAAAAGCGGCGAGGTTTACCCCCAGTGGCAAACCATCCGCGTGATTCACGACGACCAGGGCAAGGTCAGCCACTACGTCGCGGTGTTCTCGGACATCAGCGCCATGAAGAACTCTGAGCACGAATTGGCGCACCTGGCCCATCACGACCCGCTCACCGACCTGCCCAACCGCCTGTTGTTTACCGATCGCGCCGAGCAGGCCCTGGCCTCTGCGCAGGTGCATAAGCGTGGCTGCGCCCTGCTGTTGATGGACCTGGACCACTTCAAGATCATCAACGACAGCCTGGGCCATAACGTCGGCGATCAATTGCTCAAGCTGGTGGCCGAACGCCTGAGCGGCCTGTTTGGGCCGGGGGTGACCCTGGCGCGCCTGGGGGGTGACGAATTTGCCGTGCTGGCCGAAAGCTGCCCGCAGGTGGTGCAAGCGGCGGCCTTGGCGCAGCGCATGCTCAACGCCATGAAGGAACCGTTCATTTTTGACGGCAACCAGCTGTTTATCAGCGCCAGTATCGGTATCAGCCTGTTCCCCAGTGACGCCTTGAGCGCCGAGCAACTGCTGCGCAACGCCGATTCCGCCTTGTTCAAGGCCAAGAGCGCCGGGCGCGAAGGTTACGCGTTGTATACCGAAGAGCTGACCGCCCATGCCCAACACCGAGTGGAAATCGCCGGTGAGCTGCGCCGCGCCCTCGATCAACATGAGCTGCGCGTGTATTACCAGCCGGTGCACGACCTGCACGACAGCCGTTTGGTCGGCGTTGAAGCACTGGTGCGCTGGCAGCACCCGGAACGCGGCCTGGTCCCGCCGGGCGAGTTCATCCCCATCGCCGAGCGCACCGGGCTGATTGCCGACATCGATGCATGGGTGATGGACCAGGCCTGCCGCCAGATGTGCCAGTGGCTGGCCGACGGCGCGCCGCTGAGCTTTATCGCAATCAATGTCTCCAGCCGCCTGTTTGCCCGGCGCGAACTGTATGAGCAAGTGGCCCAAGTGCTGCACGCCACGGGGCTGGATCCGGCCTTCCTGGAGCTGGAAGTCACCGAGAGCGCCGTGATGGACGACCCTGAAGTCGCCCTGGAGCAACTGCACCGCTTGCGCGAACTGGGCCTGCGCCTGGCCATCGACGACTTTGGCACCGGTTATTCCTCGTTGCTGCGCCTCAAACGCCTGCCGGTGCAGAAGCTCAAGATCGACCAGGGCTTTGTGGCGGGCTTGCCATGGGACGAAGACGACGCGGCGATTGTGCGCGTGGTGATCGCCCTGGCCAAAAGCATGGGCATGCAGGTACACGCCGAAGGCATCGAGCAGGTGGAACAGGCGCGGTTCCTGCTGGACCAGGAATGCGACATGGGGCAGGGGTATTGGTTTGGGCGGCCCATGCCGGCCCAGGAGATTGATTGGACGCGGGCCCCTCTGATCCGCCAAGACTGACTCGGTCAATGTGGGAGCCGAGCTTGCCCGCGAAGGCGGTGTGTCAGTCACTGCAGGTGTTACTGCACCACCGCTTTCGCAGGCAAGCCAGCTCCCACAGAGGTTCTGCGGCGCCTGTGTGTGTGCGTTTTTTCTGCCGAAAGCCTTGCAACCCCATGCCCTATCAGAAAATTCTTTCTGGTTATATAAACATTCTTAAATAGTATTTTTAAGAATATCCGCGCTTATCTACTATCGCCCTCACGCCGCAAGCAGTGCCGCCACTGCCAGGCACTACTCATTTCAGGAGCGAGACCATGAGCGCATCTCTACGTAGCGTTGACGGCCAGGACGAAGCAGCCATTTTGCGTGAAATCCAGAGCGCCCTGCGCGACCTGCGGTTTGGCGCGGTGGAAATCACCGTGCACAACGCCCAAGTGGTACAGATCGAACGCAAGGAAAAATTCCGTCTGCAGAACCCGGGTAACAAACCCGCCTAAGAACACGTCACCAGTAGGAGCGAGCTTGCTCGCGAAAAACGCCAACGATAACGCAGCGCATCAGTTTTAACGCGGTGCTCTTGGGTTTTTCGCGAGCAAGCTCGCTCCTACAGGGTTGCGCCAACATATAAGAATTTCAGGAGCTTCTATGTCGTCGATTCGCCGTTATGCCTTGGCCGCATTGGCCAGTGCCGTGTTTGCCGGTTCCGCCGTTGCCAAGGACTACGAGTTGCTCAACGTTTCGTACGACCCCACTCGTGAGCTGTACCAGGACTACAACGCTGAGTTCACCAGCTTCTGGAAGCAGTCCCACCCCGGCGACAACGTCAAGATCCAGCAGTCCCACGGTGGCTCGGGCAAACAAGGCCGGGCGGTGATCGATGGTCTGCGCGCCGACGTCGTCACCCTGGCCCTGGCCGGTGACATCGACGAAATCGCCAAGCTGGGCAAGACCCTGCCAGAGAACTGGCAGACCCGCCTGCCGGACGCCAGCACGCCGTACACCTCCACCATTGTGTTCCTGGTGCGCAAGGGCAACCCCAAAGGCATCAAGGACTGGGGCGACCTGATCAAGAAAGACGTGTCGGTGATCACGCCCAACCCGAAAACCTCCGGTGGTGCGCGCTGGAACTTCCTCGCCGCCTGGGCCTACGGCCTCAAGGCCGGCGGCAGTGAAGCCAAGGCCCAGGAATACGTCAAAGAGCTGTTCAAGCATGTCCCGATACTGGACACCGGCGCGCGCGGTTCTACCATTACCTTCGTCAACAATGGCCAGGGTGACGTGCTGCTGGCGTGGGAAAACGAGGCGTTCCTGGCCTTGAAGGAAGACGGCGGCGCCGACAAATTCGACATCGTCGTGCCGTCCCTGTCGATCCTGGCGGAACCGCCGGTGGCGGTGGTGGACAAGAACGCCGAGAAAAAGGGCAACACCGAGATCGCCACCGCGTACCTCAACCACCTGTACAGCCCGGCGGGCCAGGAGATTGCGGCGAAGAACTTCTACCGTCCACGGGATGAAAAAGTCGCCGCCAAATACGCCCAGCAGTTCCCGAAACTGGACCTGGTGACTATCGACAAAGACTTCGGCGGCTGGAAAACTGCCCAACCGAAATTCTTCAATGATGGTGGTGTGTTCGACCAGATCTACACGGCGCAATAACTACACCGATCACTGTAGGAGCGAGCTTGCTCGCGAAAAACTTCAAGGCACCGCGTGCAAACAGACTGCCCGCGTTATCGTTGACGATCTTCGCGAGCAAGCTCGCTCCTACAGGGGTCAGGAGAGCCCGCATTCATTTGCGGATTTTGCATATCCGTTCCGCTAACCAAGGACTCTTATGTCGCGTCGTATCTCCCCCGTCATACCCGGCTTCGGGCTGACGCTGGGCTACACCGTGGTGTACCTCAGCCTGATCGTACTCATCCCCCTGGCGGCGATGTTTGTACACGCCGCTCAACTCACCTGGGATCAGTTCTGGAACATCATTTCCGCACCTCGCGTATTGGCGGCCTTGAAGCTGAGCTTCAGCACTGCGCTGTACGCCGCGCTGATCAACGGTGTGATCGGCACGCTGCTCGCCTGGGTGCTGGTGCGCTACACCTTCCCCGGGCGCAAGGTCATTGATGCGATGATCGACCTGCCGTTCGCTCTGCCCACTGCCGTCGCCGGTATCGCGCTCACGGCGTTGTACGCACCCAATGGCCTGGTCGGCCAGTTTGCCACCGACCTGGGTTTCAAGATCGCCTACACCCCCCTGGGTATCACCCTGGCGCTGACCTTCGTCACGTTGCCTTTTGTGGTGCGCACCGTGCAGCCGGTACTGGCCGATATCCCCCGGGAAATCGAAGAGGCCGCCGCTTGCCTCGGCGCCAAGCCGTTGCAAGTGTTCCGCTACATCCTCGTGCCGGCATTGTTGCCCGCCTGGCTGACCGGCTTCGCCCTGGCGTTTGCCCGAGGCGTGGGTGAGTACGGTTCGGTGATCTTCATCGCCGGCAACATGCCGATGAAAACCGAGATCCTGCCACTGCTGATCATGGTCAAGCTCGACCAATACGACTACCGCGGCGCCACCTCCATTGGTGTGCTGATGCTGGTGGTGTCCTTTGTCTTGCTGCTGCTGATCAACTTGTTGCAGCGGCGCATCGAACGTCCATAAGGAGGCGCGGAACATGTCCCAATCGTCTATTTGCGCCGCGTCCTCGGCCAACGCCGCCCGCCGTGGCAGCGCGACCTCGCGACGCATCCTGATCGGCCTTGGCTGGCTGGTGTTCGTGCTGTTCCTGCTGCTGCCGTTGCTGGTGGTGGTGTCCCAGGGCTTGAAGAACGGCCTCGGGACGTTCTTCACCGCAATCCTTGAACCGGACGCGCTGTCGGCGCTGAAACTCACGGTGATCGCCGTGCTGATTTCGGTGCCGCTCAACCTGGTATTCGGCGTCAGCGCCGCCTGGTGCGTGAGCAAGTACTCGTTCCGTGGCAAGAGCATTCTGGTCACGCTGATCGACCTGCCGTTCTCGGTCTCGCCGGTGATCGCAGGCCTGGTGTACGTGCTGATGTTCGGCGCCCAGGGCTTCTTCGGGCCGTGGCTGCAAGACCATGACATCCAGATCGTGTTCGCCCTGCCGGGCATCGTGCTGGCGACCATCTTCGTCACCGTGCCGTTCGTGGCCCGTGAACTGATCCCGCTGATGCAGGAGCAGGGCACCCAGGAAGAAGAAGCCGCACGCCTGCTGGGCGCCAATGGCTGGCAGATGTTCTGGCATGTCACCGTGCCGAACATCAAGTGGGGCCTGATCTACGGCGTGGTGCTGTGTACCGCGCGGGCCATGGGTGAGTTCGGCGCGGTGTCGGTGGTGTCCGGCCACATTCGCGGCGTTACCAACACGCTGCCGCTGCATGTCGAGATTCTCTACAACGAATACAACCACGTTGCCGCGTTTGCGGTGGCCAGCCTGTTGCTGATCCTGGCGCTCTTCATCCTGCTGCTCAAGCAGTGGAGCGAGAACCGAATCAACCGCCTGCGCAACAGCGCGGGTGAGGAATAAGTCATGTCGATCGAAGTCCGTAATGTCAGCAAGAACTTCAACGCCTTCAAGGCCCTGGACAGCATCAACCTGGATATCCAGAGTGGCGAGCTGGTGGCGTTGCTGGGCCCGTCCGGCTGCGGCAAGACCACCTTGCTGCGCATCATTGCCGGCTTGGAAACCCCGGATGCCGGCAGCATCGTGTTCCATGGCGAAGACGTCTCCGGCCACGATGTGCGTGATCGCAACGTGGGCTTTGTGTTCCAGCACTACGCGCTGTTTCGCCACATGACTGTGTTCGATAACGTCGCCTTCGGCCTGCGCATGAAGCCGAAAAACCAACGCCCCAGCGAAAGCCAGATCGCGAGCAAGGTTCATGAGCTGCTGAACATGGTGCAGCTGGATTGGTTGTCCGACCGTTACCCCGAACAACTCTCCGGCGGCCAGCGCCAGCGTATCGCCCTGGCCCGCGCCCTGGCGGTGGAGCCCAAGGTGTTGCTGCTCGACGAACCCTTCGGCGCCCTCGACGCCAAGGTGCGTAAAGAACTGCGCCGCTGGCTGGCGCGCCTGCACGAGGATATCAACCTGACCTCGGTCTTCGTGACCCATGACCAGGAAGAGGCCATGGAAGTCGCCGACCGTATTGTGGTGATGAACAAGGGCGTGATCGAGCAGATCGGTTCACCGGGCGACGTCTACGAAAACCCGGCCAGTGACTTTGTTTATCACTTCCTGGGTGACTCCAACCGCCTGCATTTGGGCGAAGACAAGCACCTGCTGTTCCGCCCCCACGAAGTGTCGCTGTCGCGCCATGAGCTGGAGGATCACCATGCGGCGCAGGTGCGGGATATCCGGCCGTTGGGTGCCACGACGCGGGTTACGCTCAAGGTTGAAGGCCAAAGCGAACTGATCGAGGCCGAAGTGGTGAAAGACCACGACAGCCTCACCGGCCTGGCCCGTGGCGAGACCCTGTTCTTCAAACCCAAAACCTGAGCCCAACACAAAACCCTTGTGGGAGCGGGCTTGCTCGCGAATGCGCAGTGTCAGTTGATACATTCATCACTGACCCACCGCATTCGCGAGCAAGCCCGCTCCCACATTTAGACCTCGCTTGGCTTAAGATCGCGGCGAGCCACCGGCCCCGAACGCTCTTCAATCTGCCGCTTGAGCTCATGCCGCAACCCCAGCAAAAACGCCAACTCCGCCACCACAAACAACGGCCCCACGATCAGCCCCGACACATCGTCCACAAACGCAGGCTTCCTGCCTTCGTAGTAGTGCCCGACGAACTGAATCACCCAGCCCACCACAAACATGCCCACGCCGCTGCTCAGCCACACCGCCGTGCTTTGCGCCGCCAGCACATGCCCGGCCCACACCGACAAACCCATCAGCACCGTCATCAACACGCCCAGGGCCAGTTCCAGGCGCAGGTAAAACCACGCCGAAAACAGCGCCAACAGCACCGCAGGTGACAGCCACAGCCCGCCCACCGACCATTCGGGGCGCGACAGCAGCACGGCCACCGCCACCACAATCAACGGAATACCGATGAAGTGGCTGGCAATGTTGCGTGGGTCGCGGTGGTACGCGGCGTATTGACTGAGGTGGTCGACGAGGCTTTTCATTGTTGTTCCTCCTGTAGGATGTTTGATCATGCCCTGTCAGTCGGTGCCTAACTGTCAACTGGGCGACAATCTTCGGAGTTCGCATGGACACAGGGACATGGCACGCACAATTGGCTCGCGGTCAGTGGTTCAGCCATTTGCCACCTGACTTGCAGCGTAGCCTGCTGGCGGCGGCGCGGTTGCGTGTGCTGACGGCGGGGCAGTACCTGTTCAAGCGCGGTGACCCGCCGTGCGGCGTGTATGCGGTGCTGGAAGGCACGGTGCGCATCAGCGCGGTGAGTGCCCAAGGCAAGGAAGCGGTGCTGAGCCTGGTGGAAACGCCCTACTGGTTCGGCGAGATCTGCCTGTTCGACAACCTGCCGCGCACCCACGATGCCCTGGCCACCGGCGCATGCAAGTTGTTGCAGGTGCCGCAGGCGGCGATGCTCGGCATCCTCGAACAGCGTCCGCTGTTCTGGCGGGAGATGGCCCTGTTGATGAGCCATAAACTGCGGCTGTCGTTGATCACTATCGAACAGATAAGCCTGATGCCCGCCTCAGAGCGGCTGGCCCATCGGTTGCTGATGATTGCCCAAGGCTACGGCGAAGTGGAGCAGGCGCGCCGCGTGCTGCAGCTGCCCCAGGAGGATCTGGCGGCAATGCTGGGCCTGTCGCGCCAGACCATCAACAGTCTGCTCAAGGCGCTGGAGCAACAGGGCATTATCGGCTTGAGTTACGGCGCCATCGAGATACGCGACCTCAATGGGCTGCAGCTGGCCGCGGGCCTATGAACCGCGATAGGTGGAGAAGCCGTAAGGGCTGAGCAGCAGCGGGATGTGGTAGTGCTGGTCGGCCTGCTTGACCTGGAAAATCACCGGCACCTCGGGGAAGAACGTCTCGCGGTTAGCCTTCTTGTAGTAATCGCCGGTCTTGAACACCACGCGGTACTCGCCCGGCTGCATGCTGCGGTTGGCCGGGAACAGCTCGGCGATGCGGCCTTGCTGGTTGGTCACACCTTCAGACAGCGACTGCCATTTATCGCCCACGTGCTGTTCCAGGGTGACATTGACACCGGCGCTTGGCAGGCCATTTTCCAGGTTGAGTACGTGCACGCTCAGGGGGTTGCCGTCGGCCTGGGCCAGGTTGCACAGGCCACTCAGGCTCAGTGCGGCAAGGGTCATGCTCAAGGTTTTCATCGCGAAGTCCTTTTGAGGGAAGTGGAATCAAGGGGTGATTTTCAAGCCCAGTTGCTCGGCGGCCTGCACGGCGCAGGCTTCATCCTGCGCGGCGCCACCGGCACCGGCGATGCCTAGCGCACCGACCAGTTCGGCGTCGGCAAACAGCGGCACGCCGCCGCCGAGCAACAGCAGCTCGGGCAAGCTGTTGAGGTTGGCGGCCTCGGGGTTATTGCGCGCCCGTTCGGCAAACAGCCGGGTCGGGGTTTTTGTCGACAGCGCCGTGTACGCCTTGCGTTGGCTGGCGAGGCTGTTGTGCGGGCCGACACCGTCAGCGCGCAGGCCCAGCAACAGGTTGCCACCGCGGTCGAGGACGGTCAGCGCTGCGCTGCAGTGGGCCAGGCTGGCATCGGCCAGTTGGCGAGCGGTGTGCAAATCCAGCTCGGCGTGGCGGGGCAATTGTGGCGCCGCCTGGGCGGCGGTGGCCACGGCGAGGCTCAGGAACAAGGCAGTGCGGTACATAGTGAGGGCTCCAGAAAGCAGGCCGTCACGGTAACCAGCGGATGCGGACAAAAGCCGCACAATTGGATGACAGGTTTGTAATCAAACCCAGGGATGTGTGGTGGTTGTACCGGCCTCATCGCAGGTAAGCCCACACATGTGAACGCATTCCCCTGTGGGAGCGGGCTTGCCTGCGATGGCGACCTTTCAGCTGACGCCTATCTACCAGGCACCCCACAATCCAACTGTGGGAGCGGGCTTGCTCGCGAAAG